>CAZXDF010000411.1:0-17844 GCA_964639345.1 uncultured candidatus Brocadiaceae bacterium
ACCGCCCGGGAAGGTCGCGCGGAGCAGATCGAACTCGTCGAACCGTTCGCGATAAAGCTGCCCCTCCACGGTGGAGACGAGGTGATAGACGGTGGGGTAGGCCTCGAGAGCGGCGTGGTCCGTGACGTGCACCGTCCCGTAGCGGCACACCCGGCCGAGGTCGTTCCGCTCCAGGTCCACGATCATGGCCAGCTCGGCGTGGTCCTTGGCCGATGCGAGCAGTTCTTCGCGCATGCGCCGGTTGAAGCCCTCGTCGCCCTGACGGCGCGGACGCGTGCCCTTGATGGGGCGTGTCGCGACGCGGTCGCTTTCAAGGAGCAGGAAGCGCTCGGGCGAGGACGAGATGATCACGAAGCCGGGATGCCTCAGGTAGCCCGAGAACGGTGCGGGGTTGATGGCGCGCAGGCGCTCGTAGACCGTGAGTCCGTCGGCGGGGCAGGGGCCCTCGAAGCGTTGCGACAGGTTGGCCTGGAAGATGTCTCCAGCGGCTATGTACTCGCGCGTGCGCTCGATGGCGGCCTCGTAGGCCTCGGCCGTGAAGTTGCTCTCCAGCGTGCATCCCCGGACGGTCGGGGCCTGGCCGGCTGCGCCGGGAAGAGCGCCTCCGGCGCCGGGCGGCGCAGGGGGCGCTGTTCCTGCCGGGCCGACGTAGTAGGTGACTTCGCCCCGGTGGTCGAAGACGAGCGCGCGGTCGTAGAAGCAGAGCACGAACTCGGGCACGTCCAGGTCGTAGTCGCAGCGCCGAGTGAGCGCCTCGACCCGGTGGCGCAGGTCGTACGAGAAGTAACCCACCGCGCCCCCGGCGAAGGGGAGCGGGAAATCGTCGGGGAGGCCAAGACGGTGCGGCGCAAACTCGTCCGAGAGAATCCTGAATGGGTTCCCCGTCCGCACCACGCGGCTGCCCGCGCGCAGGTCCTCGACCTCCACCTGCGCGCCGCAGCACGTGATCTTGCGGAACGGGTCCCAGCAGAGGATCGAGTAACGCCCCAGGTCGGTGTCATGAAGCGAGCTTTCGAGCAGGGCCGGATACGGGCGGTCCGCGACGCTTTTCAGGTGCTCGAAAGGGCGGCATCCCTGCTCGGCGGTCCTGATCTCGACTGGCTCGCCCATGCCGACTTCCTTGTCCCTGTCCGAAGCGGAAAGCGCCTGCAATGGCACTGATCGCGCGACGGCCTTGCACGGCAACCGCGACGCGGCCCGACACGCTATCACAATCGGTCCCCTGCGGCAAATACGCGTGTGGCAGCATTTGACGCGAAGCGCGAAAGCCGGTTAGATATGAGGTTTCCATGCCCATAAGCGGTCGATGACTACATGGCAGAGATCACGGTTCTTATCCTTGGCGACGTTCATTTCGCCTCCCAACCGGGCAGGCGCGCCGAGGTGGAGGGCGTGCCCCTTCGACTCGGGGCGGAACTGGTGGAACGCGCCATCGTCGACGCGTGCCGGCGCAGCAGCTTCGACGCGGTGGCCATGATGGGAGACCTGGTCGACGACGGCAGCGCGGCGGGGGCGGAAGCCGACCTTGCGGAGCTGGCCGCCGTCCTGGGGGACTTGGCCGGGGGCGTTCCGCACATCGTCATTCCCGGCAACCACGACGGTCCCGCCGCCGAATCCCTGCTTGCTGCGTTTGGGGACCGGCCCGGCCTGCACGAGGTGAAGGGCTATCGCTTCTTCAGCTTCGCTGACTCGTGGGATGAGAACGACGTGGGCCATCGCTCGGCCGAGGCGATGCGCCGCCTGGCCGAGGAGGCTGCGAGGCCGGCCGCGGGGCCGCTAATCGTCCTCCAGCACAACTGCGTCTATCCGCCGATCGACGATGAGTATCCCTACGTGTTCGCCGATCCGGAACCGATCATGGCGGGCTACCGGCGCGGGGAAGTTCTGCTCTCGCTCAACGGGCACTATCACGCCGGGCAGCCGCTGTGCGCGGAGGGCGGGGTGCAGTATTACACCGCCCCCAGCGTGCATCGGTCGCCGTTTCGATACGCCTTATGCCGGCTCGACGGGCGGTGCGTGAGCATCGAAGAGCACTGCCTGAAACTCCCGGACAGCCCGCCCCTCTACGACGCCCACTCCCACACGCAGTATGCTTACTGCGGCGCTGGCATCACGGCCTCCGAAGCGATCCTTCGGGCCCGCCTGTTCGGCCTGGGCGGCATCTGCGTGACCGAGCACGCGGATCAGCTCTACCTGACGCGCGCTGAGTGCGCATCCGGCCACGTGAACCGCAATCCCGACTACTGGTGCGAGCCCCGTTCGGAGGAGTCGGAGCGCATGGATTCCTATCGGGCGCTCGTCGAGCCGCTGCGAGACGACTACGTGCGACTGGGCCTGGAGCTGGAACTGGACGCCCGCGGGCGCGTGGCCCTGCGGCCTTGCCACCGCGCGGGGTGGGACCTCATGGTGGGCGCCGCGCATTACGTGCCGGAGGAAGTGGGGAAGCTCTCCCAGCGCGAGGCCGGGCAGGTCTTTCTGCGCGACACCGAGCGGCTGCTCGCCGCGGGCGTGGAGGTGCTGGCGCACCCGTTCCGTTTCTTCCGCAGACACGGCCTGGAGACGCCCGAGGGCCTCTATCCGCTCGTGGCCGGGATGCTGGCCGAAAGGGGGGTGGCGGCCGAGATCAACTTTCACACCAACGTGCCGGACCCCGCGTTCGTGGCCGAGTGCATCGGGCGTGGGGTCAAGCTCGCCCTCGGCAGCGATGCACACGCCCTGAGCGAGGTGGGGGATTTTCACCCCCATCTAACCGTCCTGAGGCAGGCGGCCGGGAGCCGGGATGTAGCACACCTGCTCTGGGCGGGTCCCTGGCCGCCGGGGCCGCGTGAGGGCTGACGGCGGCGCGCCTTCCCAGCACTTCTTGCGCGCGCCCCCGTGAGTTTGAGCGCATAACCGTCATCAAGGCAAGCCATGAACGCCCAACGCAGCGAACACTACAGTCCGCGCCGGGGCCTGCTTTACGCCGTCGGCGGCACCTTTCTGCTAGCGACGAACTTTTGCACGGCCAAGTACGCGATGGGCGGGTTCGACTCAGCAGAAGGGTTCGACCCCGGCACGTTCGCGCTGGTCTGGACATCGGCGGCGGCTTTCTACTCGCTGGTCATCTGTCTTGCCACCGGGCGCACGCGGGAGCTGGCAGTTCCCCGCCGCGCGGCGTGGGCGCCCGCCCTGCTCGGGGTGTGCACCGGCGCAGGCATGCTCCTTGCGTGGGCCGCTTTGGACCGCCTGGATCCTCCCCTTGCGGCTTTCATAGCTCGCTTCACTACGGTCATGACCGTCATCCTGGGCGTGGTCCTGCTGCGGGAGAGGCTCAGGGGCATGGAGATCGTTGCCATGGCCGTCATGGTGACGGGCGGACTCATCAGCACCGTGGGCCGGTGGGAGATCGTCGGCCTCGGTGTGGCGCTCATGTTTCTGACGTGCGCGGCGACCGCCCTTCAGAACCTCGTCGCCAAGGTGTGTGTGCGGACAATCCACCCCAGTTCGCTCGTCTTCTTGAGGTTGGCTATCGGCGCGGCTGTGATCGCGGTCTGGGTGTTGGGCCGAGGCGCGGCGAATTTTCAGGTGCCGGCGCGCTACTGGATTGTCGCGCTGCTCGGGGCCTTTCTCGGACCGTGCCTGGCGCACCACTTCACCTTCCGCGCCTATCACTGCTGGGACTTGTCCCGCGTCAGCATAGTGCGCACCGCCGAGCCCCTCTTCGTCCTCTCCCTGGCCCTCCTGGTGTCCGGCAGGCTGCCGGCCGGGCGGGAGCTGCTTGGCGGGGGCATCATACTGGTCGGTGCCTTCCTCCTGGCGTGGATCCACTTCGGCATACGTCGGGGGCTGCGAAAACCGGTCCCCCATGATGCCGAAGGAGAGGCCGCGAAGGCCGCCCGGACCGAGGAGTAGGGGGTTGCCTCTCCTCTGATGCCACCGTCTCCCGCCGCTTCGGGCGGCGTCATTTGACACCCTCGGTGACAACGGATATAAGACACGGCCTTTTTCCAGGCAGTGGCTCTCTGGAGACCGTTGCGCACTCGCCGAGGGATCGACATGCTCTGGCCTCTCGAGTCACTGCTCCGAAGGCTCACGGACGATCCTCAGCAACGCCGCAACATCCTCTGGATGCTTGTTGCGAGCTTTCTGGCATCGGCTGGCGGGGCGCTCAGCGCTGGAGCGGTTCGCCAGAACTACCTTCTCTACGCGAAGTTGACCCTGACCCACATAGGGATCATCGGTTCGATCAGCGGGATAGCGGGTGCGGTGGGATTGTTCGCCCTTGTGGGGGTGCCCGACCGGATCGAGCGGCGCGTCCGGGCGTGGGTGATCCTGGCACTGTTTCCTGCCCTCACACCCCTCGTGCTCGCCCTCTTGAGCCTTCGGGGCCTGGACCTTCGAACAGCAAACCTGGTCTTTTGGGCGCTCGTGGCCATGATGCTTCTCAACGCGCCCCTGGAGTCCCTTCAATCCATGGTGATGGGGAGCGTCACCGTCCGCATAGTCCATGTCCGCGTTCGCGGGCGAGCGTGGGGGCTGAGCGGACTGGCTGCCGGACTGGCCGGCATCGGCTTCGGCCTGCTAGCCGGGAGAATCCTGGCGACGGTGGAACCTCCTGCACGCTTCACGCTCTGCTTTGGCCTGGCGCCCGCATTCTTCATAGCCGCGGCGCTTTCGAGATTGGGATTCAGGGAGCTCCCCGAACTCCAGGGGCCGTCACGCAGCGGCTCGGCATTCCCATGGACTGCTCTGCGGGACGTGTGGAGGCTGAAGCAGTTCCGCATCCTTTTCGTACCGACTCTTCTGCGCGGGCTGACCTCCGCCTTTCCCTTCTTCGCATGGCTCGTGGCGAAGGAACGCCTGAACCTGCCCGATGGATACGCCGGTCTGGTGGTGATGGTAAACGCGCTGGGAGGCACCATTCTCGGGCACATGGCCGTCGGGTTGCTGGCGGACCGGTGGGGGCCAGGATGGGTGACATTCACCGGCTACGCACTCACTGCCGCTGTTCTGCTCGGTCTGGTCTTCACAGATTCCGGGCCGGTCTTCCTTGTCCTGTACGGCGTGCTGGCGTTGGGGGGATCCCTGATAGGCGTCGCCGTCCCCCTCGGCACGCTTGAGATTGCCCCGCCGGAGCTGGTGGGAGCGTTCAACGGAGCAAGGCTCATACTGAACGCCGCAGGCGCTGCGGTTTCCATGGCCCTGGTGGGATTCCTGCTTGAATCCCTCGACCCATTGCATGTGTTCGCTGGCGGGGCCGTCCTGTCGCTGGTGAACGGGATCTGGTATTGGCACGGGTTCCGGCGCCGGGCGTAACCGCAGAGGCAGGGGCGAGGGGCGGGCCGGGGCGTCCGGAAGGCCCTTCCGCTTTCCTGCCTTCCGCCGCGCTCTGTATAATGCGACGCACCTGGCAAGAGGCACCTTGCCGATGCGCGAACGTCTTGCGTGCAAGCTGAGGGCGACTTCATGGGGACGGCTGAGGACCAGACGCTGAAGGCCCAGGTTCGGGAGGCCCGGAGCAAGTTCATCTCCATGGCGGTGTGCTATTCCCTGGGGGTGTTCAACGACAACTTCTTCCGGCAGGCGGCGATGCTGCTGGCCGTTGGGGCGCTCAAGTCCGGGTTCCAGGGAACATCGATGGTCCTGTTCTCGCTGCCCTACCTGCTTTTGGCCGCCCCGGCGGGCTGGCTGGCGGACCGCTTCTCGAAACGCCACATCGTGGTCGGCGCGAAGGGCCTCGAGCTTGTGGCCATGAGTGTAGGGGCGTTTGCGATCTGCACCACCAACTGGCCCCTGATGCTCGCCGTGGTCTGCCTGATGGGTGTCCAGTCCGCGATCTTCAACCCCTCGCTGAACGGCTCCATACCGGAACTCTACCCAGCCAGCTACGTCACCGGGGCCAACGCCAAGATGAAGGTGGCGACCACCGGCGCCGTGTTCCTGGGGTTTGCGCTCGCCGCTTTCGCGTTCGCGCTGGAGGGCGACGACACGCCCGTGGACCAGGTGTCCCGCGGAAAGGTGGCCGTGGGGGTGGCGGCCATCACCATCTCCCTGATCGGCCTTCTGGCCAGCTTCGGCGTGCCCCGCCGCGCGGCTGCGGCGCCCCACAAGAGGTTCCCGTGGGCTGGCCCCGCGAACACCCTGGCGGAGTTGTGGCGCATCCGCAAGGATCGGCTACTATTCGTCACGCTCGTCACAAACGCCTTCATTTGGTTCCTGGGAGCGGTGGAGCTGCTGATTATCAACCAGATGGGCCTGCACCAGTTCGGACTGAGCAAGCCGCGGACCGGTACACTCCTCCTCACGCAACTGGTCGGCGTTGCGGCTGGCGGCCTACTGAGCAGCAGGCTGGCACGGGGCAAGCGCTGGTACCGCATCCTTGCCCCCTCGGCTCTTGGGTTCGTGATTGTGATGCTGGGGGTGACGCTTGCGCCGCTCTTGCCCGGTCCCTGGGCGCTGGTGGTGGTGTTTCCGCTGCTTGGGGCTGCAGGTCTATTCGGGGGCATGATGCTCGTGCCGACTGCGGCGTTCATTCAGCTTCGGCCCGAATCCGGCAGAAAGGGCGCCGTCCTGGCGGCATCGAACTTTGCCGCCTTCACGGGCATCATGCTTGCCGGACCGCTGGAATACGCGCTGATCGGGCACTTCACGCCCGCTCGCGCCACAAGTTGCTTCGCTGCATTGGGGGCTCTCACATTGCTTGTGGCTGTGGCCCTGGTCGTCGACCTGCCGCGGACGGGACCCGGCAACCTGCTGGATTCGGCGCTGGTGTGGGTCCTCAACCGGGTGCTGCGCCGGCGCTATCGCATCGCGGTGAGCGGATTGGACGAGGTCGCCGAGCGCGGCACGCGCGGCATTCTGTTCCTGCCCAACCACCCCGCACTGATCGACCCCATCATCATGTCGGCCACGCTTCAGGGGCGGTTTGCGCCGCGCGCGTGGGCCGATGAGGACCAGATCGATCGTCCGTTCATCCGCACCCTGGCCAGGCGCTTCGGCGTGCGCGCCGTGCCGCGGGTCAGGCGCCAGGCGGAGGGCGACGCCGGTGGCGGCTCGCGCCAGGCCGTGCGGCGGGCCGTGGACGCGTGCATCGAGGACCTGGCCGCGGGCCGGTGCGTGCTGCTTTATCCCTCGGGGCACGTCTACCGGAAGCATCTGGAGGACCTGCGGGGCAACAGCGCGGCGCACACCATTATTCGGAGCTTGCCCGATGTCCGGGTGGTTCTCGCGCGCACCACGGGGCTGTGGGGCAGCGGTTTCAGTTGGGCCGGCGGACACGTGCCCGAGGTCGGCGGAACGCTCAAGAAGGGGTTGATCTGGGCCTTGCTGAGCGGGATATTCTTCGCCCCGCGGCGGCGCGTGACGATAGAGTTCTACGAACCCGACGACCTGCCTCTCGATGCCGGCCCCGACGCGCTGAACCGGTTCATGGAGGAGTTCTTCAACCGCGACGCTCCGCCCAACACCTACGTGCCATACAGCGCCTGGGAGGGGGGAGGCGCGCGGCGGATGCCCGAGCCGTTCATCGGGGCGGAGGCGGGCGACGTGAGCCGCGTGCCGACTGCAACCCGACAGATCGTCCTGGAGCACCTTCAGGAGCTGACCGGTGTGGCGAGCATAAGGGACGATCACCATCTGGCGCGGGACCTCGGGATGGACAGCCTCTCCCGCGCCGAACTGATCGGATGGCTGGAGTCCGAGTTCGGCTTTCCCGCGGGCGACCACGAATCCGTGCAGAGCGTTGCGGACGCCCTGTTGGCCGCCTGCGGCGAATCGGTGCAGGGCGAGCCCGAGGAGCTGAAGGCCATTGCGCCGAAATGGTTCAGGGACGCCGAGACGAGCGGGCGCCTCCTGCCGCCTGAGGGCGAGACCGTCACGGGGGCGTTCCTGCGCGCCGCGCGGCGCTCGCCCGGCAGGGCCATCATCGCGGACCAGGCCGCGGGCGTCAGGACGTATCGCGACCTCATCACCGCCATCTTTCTGCTCCGGCCGGAGGTTGCGGCCCTGGCCGGGGAGCGGGTCGGCATCATGATGCCGGCGTCCGTGGCGGCGGACGTCCTGTACCTGGCGACGCTCTTCGCGGGCAAGACGCCCGGAATGGTGAACTGGACGGTGGGGGTGCGCAACGTCGTTCACTCACTCGATCTTGTGGGCGTCAGCAGCGTTCTGACGGCTCGCGCGCTGGTCACCAGGCTGGCGGGGCAGGGCACGGACCTGGGCGCGCTGAAGGACCGGTTTGTGTACCTCGAAGACGTCCGCGCCAGGTTCTCCTTCGCCGGGAAACTGGGCGCTTGGCTCCGGGCGCACGGCGGCTGGGCGTCCCTCAGCCGAGCGGACGTCCCGGAGACGGCCGCCGTCCTGTTCACGAGCGGCTCGGAGAGCCTTCCGAAGGCCGTGCCCCTCACCCACCGCAATCTGCTCACAAACGCCGGCGACCTGTGTCGTCACGCTTCGCTGCGTTTGGACGACCGGGCCATCGGCATACTTCCTCCGTTCCACTCGTTCGGACTGACGGTGACCGTGATCCTGCCCCTGTGCACGGGCATGCAAGCGGTCTACCATCCCAGCCCGACCGAGGGCGGGATGCTCGCGCGACTGATCGAGGCCTACAAGGTGAGCCTGGTGCTGGGGACGCCGACCTTCCTGAACGGGATATTGCGTGCCTCGACCGACGAGCAACTCTCCACGCTGCGCCTGGCCGTGACGGGGGCGGAGAAGTGCCCCGATCGCGTCTACGAGGCGCTCGCCCGGCGTTGCCCCCAGACGACGGTTCTGGAGGGCTACGGCGTTACGGAATGCTCACCGGTGGTGTGCGCCAATACGGACGATGATCCCAGGGCCGGCACCATCGGGAGGATGCTGCCATCGGTCGAGCATGTGATCGTGAATGTCGATACCGGCCAGCGCGTGCAGCCCGGCGAGTCCGGCATGTTGCTGGTGCGCGGGCCGAGCGTCTTCGGCGGCTACCTGAACTACGACGGGGAATCGCCGTTCGTTGACTTCGAGGGCAGGGACTGGTACCGCACCGGCGACCTGGTCAGCGAGGACGCCGACGGTGTGCTTACCTTCCGCGGCCGCCTGAAGCGCTTCACCAAGCTGGGAGGGGAGATGATCTCGCTGCCGGCCATCGAGGCGGCACTCCAAGTGCCGGTTGGACCGGTGCTTGAGCGCCACTATGCGGGCGATGATGACGAAGGCCCGGTGATCGCCGTCGAGGTCACGCCCGACGAGGACCACCCGGAGATCGTGCTATTCACCACCATGGACATCGACCGCGAGACGGTCAACCGCCGCATCCGCGAGGCCGGCCTCTCAGGCTTGCACAACATCCGGCGGGTCATTCGGCTCGATGAAATCCCACTTCTCGGCACGGGCAAGACGGACTATCGCACTCTCAAGGCTCGGCTGCAGGGCGAAACCCCATAGCTCGCAGGCTCACTTGACCTCAACGGCGTCGACGGGGCACACGGTCTTGCACGTGCCGCAGCGGAAGCACTTCTCCGTATCGATCTCGTGCTCTTCGTAGGGTCGCCCCTCGATCGCATCCACGGGGCAATGCTGGGCGCAGAGGGTGCAGCCGATGCACTCCTCGGTGACCGAATAGGTGATTAGCGCGCGGCAGCGTTTGGCCGGGCAGCGGCCATCGATGTGGGCCTCGTATTCGTCGCGGAAGTAGCGCAGCGTCGTGAGCACGGGGTTCGGCGCGGTCCGGCCCAGCCCGCACAGGCTGGCCCGCTTCACGTGCAGGGCCAGCTCCTCCAGCCTCTCGATGTCCCCGCGCCCGCCGTCGCCGCCATAGAGGCGGTCCAGAACCTCCAGCATCCGCTTGGTCCCTATGCGGCAGAACGTGCACTTGCCGCAGGACTCGTTCTGCGTGAACTGGAGGAAGTAGCGGGCGATGTCCACCATGCAGGCCGTATCGTCCATGACTACCAGGCCGCCCGATCCCATCATAGCGCCGCACCTGATCAGCTCTTCGTAGTCGATCCTCGTGTCGCGCATCGAGGCGGGAATGCACCCGCCGGAAGGCCCGCCGACCTGCACCGCCTTAAACTTGCGGCCATCGCGTATGCCGCCGCCGATGTCCTCGACGATCTCGCCGATCGTTATGCCCAGCGGGACCTCGATCAGCCCGCCGCGCACGATCCTGCCGGCAAGGGCGAAGACCTTCGTGCCATTCCCGCTCTCGGTGCCGATGGCGGCGTAGGCCTCCGGGCCGTGCCGGATGATCCAGGGGACGCCGGCATACGTCTCCGCGTTATTGATGTTGGTCGGCCGGCCCCACAGGCCGGACTGGGCGGGGTAGGGGGGCCGGAAGCGCGGCATCCCGCGACGGCCCTCGATGGAGGCGATCAGCCCGGTCTCCTCGCCGCAGACGAACGCGCCCGCGCCTTCCATTATGTGCAGGCGCAGGCTGAAATCCGTCCCGAAGATTCGCTCGCCCAGGAACCCGCGCTCCTCGGCCTGGCGAATGGCCTCCCGCACGCGCTGGACGGCCAGCGGGTACTCCTCGCGGATGTAGAGGTAACCCTCGTCCACCCCGATGGCGAACGCGGCGATGGCCATTCCCTCGAGTATGCGGTGCGGGTACGACTCGAGCAGCATCCGGTCCATGAACGCGCCCGGGTCGCCCTCATCTCCGTTCATGACCACGTACTTCTTCCGCCCAGGTTGTTGCCGGACGCTCTTCCACTTCAGGCCAGTCGGGAAGCCTGCTCCGCCCCTGCCGCGCAGCCGGGAAGCCTTGACTGTCTGGATGACGTCTTGCGGCCTCATGGCTTTCACACATCTCTCGAGCGCCTCGTAGCCGCCGCAAGCGAAGTAGTCTTCGATGTCCACTGGGTCCATCTGGCCGTACGGCGCCAGCACGATCCGCTTCTGTTTGCTCATGAAGGCACGGACAGCTTCGCTGCTCGCGTCAATGGCGTAGCGGTCGGTCGACTGCCAGGCGGAGTCCTTGGCGAGGAGGTCCCTCGCACGGACGAACAACCCTTGTGCCTTGCGCAGGACGGCATTCGGGGGCACGTGGTTTCGCAGAATTCTCGGGACGGTCGCCGGTGTCACATTGCCGTAACGCATACTGCCGTCCTGCAGACCAACGAACTCGACGATCGGATCCCGGTGGCACATGCCGCCACAGTTGCCACACTTGACCACCGCGTTCAGACCGAGCTTGCGGATATTGTCTTCGATGGTGTCTCTGACAGCCAGGCTGCCGCTCGCCATACAGCAGGTGCCCTGTCCGACCCATATCTCGACCGTGGGGCTTCGAGCAGCAACCCTCTCCTCTCGGACGCACGGACGCCTGCGTATTCGCCGTTTCTGCGATGTCTCGTCGGCGAGGAATCGTTCGATGGTCTGGGGCACGGCGTCGGGCGCCAGGTGGCCGAAGACCCGCCCGTCGATGCGCATGACAGGAGCCAGCGAACAGCACCCCAGACAGGCCACTTTCTGCACGGTGAAGAGGCGGGCGGCGTCGGTGTCGGCGCCGCCTTCTATGCCGAGGTGACGGTGGAGGGCATCGCTTATCGCCTCTGCGCCGGCCACGTGGCACGCCGTGCCGTGGCACACGCTGATGAGGTGCTTGCCGACCGGCATGTGGCGGAACTGGGAGTAGAACGTCGCGACCCCCGTGATCCGGGCGGGGGTGATCTCGGTTATCTCACACACCCTCACCAGGGCCTGCCGGGGCAGGTAGCGGAAGTGCGCCTGCACAGCCTGAAGGATCGGGATCACGGCCCCCTCGTGGCGACCGATCCGCTCGACGATCCGCTCCACCACCCCCGGATCGATGCCTTCGTCAAGCGCCGCCGTTGCCGCGGCCACGCTGCTATCGGTGCTCTTGGCGGCAGTGCTCATGGTGCCTCTTCGCCTATGCAGAACAGGTGCTTGTCCCCGCGGATGTAGATGCGCGAGTCGGCAAACGCGGGCGTCGCGTAGATCGGCTCGCCCAGGTCAGCGGCCCCCGCTAGCTCGAAATCTTCGGCCAGGTGGAAGATGTAGGTCTTGCCGTTCTGACCCGGCAGGTAGACCGTGCCGCCGACCAGTGTCGGCGACGCCCAGAAGGCGCAGTCAATCCGCTCGTCCCATTTCAGCTCGCCCCGGCCGGCGTCGAAGCAGGTTATCAGCCCGCGGCTGTCGACCTGGAGGAAGAGCTTGCCGTCACAGACCGGGCTGGCCGCGTCGGACATCCCTTCCTGCGCGGCCCACACGACGTGGGTTTCGGTCACATCGCCGCTGTCGTCCGTTCGCACCGCTGTCACCTGGGCGTATGGGTTGGACGCGAAAGCCAGGTCGCCGGCCACGACCGGCGAGGCAGCCACGTCCTCCATCAGGCCGCCGGCGCGCCAGAGTTCTTCGCCCGAGGCGGGGTCGTACGCGATGATCCACGGAGTACCGCAGGTGATGAGCTGCGCCCTGCCCGCGGTCTGCGCCACCACGGGGGTGGCCCACGAACTTGGCACGGGGCGCGGCGTGCTCCAGAGGACCTTTCCCGTCTGGGGGTCCAACGCAAGCAGCTTCGATAGACCTTCCCCGGCGCCGCCTCGGTCAAACTGGACGATCAGCTTGCCATCGTATAGCACCGGGGAAGTGGCAATGCCGTAGATGTTCTCCGGTTTGCCGAGATTGAGGGCCCACACCAAGTTGCCGCCGAAATCTATCGCAGCCAAGTCCCCCGTGGCAAAGAACGCGTAGACCCGCTTGCCGTCGGTCGCCGGCGTCGGCGCCGCATAGCCCGTGTCCTCCATCACGTACAACCCGTCATCGTCTCCGGCCGACGCTTCGGCCATCGGGGGCACGGCCTTGCGCCAGAGCAGTTCGCCGGTCGAGCGCTCGAAGCAGAACACCTCCCTAGTTTCCGCGTCGCCGCCGGTCAGGAAGATGCGGTCGCCCCACAGAACCGGCGAGCTCTTGCCGGGGGCCGGGACAGGCGTTTTCCACAGGATGTTCTCGCCGCTCGCGGCATCCCAGCTTCGGGGCCAGTCGCCCTCCTTCACGAGCCCCATGCCCGTGGGCCCCCGGAAACCGGTCCAGTTCTCCTCGAACTTCTCTTCCACGACCGGCGGCCGCGCGGGCTCCTCAGTCGTCTCGATGAGGTTCGAGCGCGGGAAGTCTGCGCCACCCGCAAGGCCTATCACGAGCGCCGCCGCTACCAGCCCGCCCGCCACGACGCCGAGCGCAGCCATTTCCCGCTGCCTCGCGGACAGCCAACGGCGTGGGTCGGTGCGCTCGGCCGGGCTGCCCGGCACAGGAACCTTGGGGTCGATCGAGACATACCACCGTGCGCAGACCACTACCGCCGCCAGGCCGACCAGCAAGAGCCACGCCCCGGCGCGCAGGCGCCTGCGGTGGTTGAAGTACACCTGGCGCGCCCTTGTGTCCTCGTCGCGGATTCTCTCCTTGAGTTCGGCGCTGCCGGGCATCTGTTTGAGCAACGCGCGCATGTTCTCCAGGTTGGCGTAGTCGGGAGGGTCCGGCGGCTCCGACAGATGCGTGCCCACCATCACGCCGATCACAACGCCCGAGAACAGGGCTGCCACAAGCAGCAGCGACAGCGCCAGAAGGCGTCTCTCCCTGACCGCCGCGACTTGCCGTCCCCAGGGGGCGGCGTCTTTGCCGGTCTGTTCTTCGTTCACTGACATTTGCGGAACCCCGTCCATCTACAAGGGGTGCCCGGCGAGGGGCACTCCTGACTTTGCGGCACGCGACCGCTTGAGCCTCAGCCTTTCCCTCGGACAGGACAGGAAGCATCGTCCGCACGCCACGCATTCGGCGTGATTGATGTCGTAGACATCCTGGCGAGGCGTGCCGGTCGATGAGAGGAGTTTCAGCGCGATGACCACCCCGCACCAGAGTCCGAGCGCGCCTGCGCCCAGGGCGAATCGCCGCTCGAACTGTGCGGCCTCTTCAAATAGTTCATCCCGCGAACGTCCGCCGGCCCGGAACTCTTCGCTCTCCAGCGTGCGCTCCTCCAGGCCCTCCGAATCCTCCTGCCAGATCCGGTCGGCGAGCTGGACCGTGGCGTTGGTCCTGGCCAGGAACGGCCCTACCCACCAGCCGCCCAACGCGCCAATAGCGGGCAGGCCCAGCATCAGAATGAGCGCGATTCGCTTCATTACTCCTCCGATAAGGCCGCTGGCGTTGGCGCGCGAATGGACCCGAAGGGGCACGCGTCCTCGCACAGTGAACACACGATGCACTCATCGGGCGTGATGCCGACCTTACGCCATGCCCACCGCGAAACGAGGTCGAGCAAGGCGCCATACGGGCACAGAAACCGGCAGTACGGATGCCCCACGAACGCCGAGATCGCGAGGACGATGCCGCCCGCGACGAGCATGCGGAATGGTCCCGCCAATCGGAAGAACGGAACGAAGGGGTCGAAGCGGCAGATGATGAACATCGTGTTGGTGACGGCGAACAGCACGGCGGCCCCGAGGTACACGAATGGCAGCACGCCCAGCGCCCGATCCAGCCACGTCGGCACCCGCACGGGCTTGATGAGCAACACGTCCTGGATCGCTCCGAGCGGACAGACGCCGCCGCAGAAGACCCGCCCGAAAAGCAGCGCGAAAAACAGCGGCAGCGCGAAGAACAGCACCACCGTGAAGGGCAGCGCGTACCCGGAGTCCGCCAAGGCCAGCGCGACGTTCTGAATCGCTCCGATTGGGCAGACGCAGCCGCCACGGTAGAAACCGAAGTAGGCAAGACACGCGACCGAGAGGACCGTTAGCGCGCGGCGGTTCCTTCTGCCCAGCGCGAACCAGGCCGCCAGGGAGAGCGCCACGACCAAAACGCCGACATCCGCCGCCTCCTGCCAGTCGGCGCGCGGGGGCGGAAACTGGGATGACGGGGCCTCGTAGGCGGTGTCGAACTCCGGCGGGGGAAAGCGTTCCAGCGCCCAGGCGCTCGATGCCGTGAGCGCGAGGACCAGGGCGGTCAATTGGGCGATGAGGAGCAGGCGCTTCACTTCAGAACCTCTCTCCAGACCGGCGGTGGATGCGGCCCGATGGCATGTATCAGGTCTCCTCGAGCTGCTCGGGGCCCAGGTGGTTGAACACGTACGGCCTGTCTGCTGGAAGGCGGATGAACGCGTCGGCCGAGCACGCCTTCGCGATGGCGCACTCGTTGCAGTTCACGCACCGGTCGTGCCGCACCTGGAGGTAGAGTGAACCGTTGCCGAATGTGTTGCACCCTTCCACGCACTTGCTGCACCCATTGCACAGGGCCTCATCGATGGTGTACTGGTGGTACGGATCCTCGACAAAGGTGCGCTTTATGGCCCCTGTCGGGCACATCTGGTTCTCGGCGCCCTCACGGAGTTCGTTCGGGGAGGTCTGGAAAAAGCCGAAGCACAGACGGCAATAGCCGCATATCGAGAACTCGTGCAAACACTTCACGGCCGATAGGTCCAAGACGCATTCCGTCATGCACCGATCGCACCGGGTGCACTTGAACGGATCGATCTGCCAGACCATGTCGCCGCCGCGCCACCTGAGGGCCAGCGCGCCGGTCGCCCCGCCGAGGGCGAGCGCAGAAGCGCCCCGGCCCATCCCGGCCAGGAAGTCGCGGCGCGTCAGCCGCAGTCTGACTGGTCCGCTAGAATCCATGCTGCTCCTGTGATCCACTGCTACTGAGACCGACAGCCATGATCGTCATCCACGCCGGGTCCGCCCTCGTCGCTCACTCAACTCCTCCGGTAAGGACAAGCAACGTCGCTCGGCCGCGCCCGTGTGTCCAGCGCTAGCCGTTCCCGATCGCGGGCGAGTGAGGCGCGCGTGCGGATGCCTTCCGGCAGCGAACACGCGCTCAGGGCCGCGCAGCCCGCGCACAAGCCCCGCGCGCCGAACAGTGTGTGCTGCTGCATCGAGCGCACGCCCAGCTTCCACACCACTCCCCCCAGCGCCGCCGCGCACGCCCACCGACCCAGGGCGCCGATCAACTCACGTCGTGAAATGCCGTCCTTCATGTCTTGCTCGGTCCCTTCGCGTTCCTCAGGCATCCGCCGCCGGGCGAACGACGGGAAAGGAATCAGATTCAATCCTTTGCAGCAAATACCCGGACCTTCCCGTCGCCGGGGTCCGCCACGTAGATGCGCTCGTCCGAGTCCACCGCGACGTCCAGCCCAGGGGCCTCGGCGGAAAAGAATTCCGGCCCGATGAACGCGAGCATCTTGCCGCCCCTGTCGTATACCTTCACTCGCGGGATGTCCTTCTCCGCCGTCACGGTCCTTCCGCCGGGCATCAGGTCAATGTTGATCGGATTGCAGCAGCCCGCGAACCTCTCCGCCTCCATCCCGGCTTCGCCCCAGAAACCGAGCAGCACGCCGTCCGGCGCGTACCTCTCAACCCTCTGAAGGCCCGGATTGCCCACGTGCAGGATGCCATCGGCGTCCACCCGACAGTCAAGATAGGCACTGGGGCAGACGAGGCCGAGCGTGCCGGCCTCGATGTCGCGCTTGCCGATCTCGTCGATGAAGTCGCCGGGCAGGTCGAAGCGGAGTATACAGCGGTTCCCGGCGTCGGCGACAAAGACGTCGGGACCGGAGACCGCGATGCCGGTTATCACGCTGAACTCGCCCCGGCCTTTGCCCTCCTTGCCCCACGCGGCGAGCAGATTCCCAGCGCTGTCGTAGTGCTCCACTCGCGTGCGCAGCCCGACGTACAGGTCGCCGCCGGAACCCAAGGCGACGCACCGCGCCGGCGCCGACGTGCGCCACGCCGACAGCTCCTCGCCCTCGGCGCTCAGCACCTTTATCCCCTGCTCACCGGCGAGGTACATGCGGTCTTCGGCGTCGACTGCAATGCCTTTGAGCCCCTTCATGCCGCTCGCGAACGTGCCTACAAGGGAGTACTTCAGGGGCGGCTCCAGCTCTGGCCTCGCAGCGCTGGCAGGGGTCTCCGCCACGGGCGGCTGGGCTTCCGGCTCCGGGCGGTCGCAGCCCGCGGCCAAGACGGCGCACGCCGCCAGCACGCACGCGGCAAGATAGGTCGGCCATCTCAGTGCACGTTCACTGTCCACCGACATTCCCCTTCTCCGGCACCTGGAGGCATACGAGCTGTGTCAGGTCGCGCAGTATGAGCCTCCCGCCGGCCATCGCCATCGGGGCCCAGGCGTCATGGCCGTCCAGGACCCGGGCGCTCGCAAGCTCCTCGTAGCCTCCTGGACCGGCCTCCACGATGTGAAGGGTTCCTTCCGGAAAGGTCCCTTTCTGGTCGTTCAATAGTAGCAGCAGCCCGTCTGCCAGCAGGTACGGCCCGAGCCCGAAGCGCTTGTCGCCTCCGCTGGTCCAGAGCCGGTTGCCTTCCAGGTCCAGGCAGGCCAGTTCGCCGCTGGGGATCACGCCGTAGATGTGCTTCTTGTAGAGGATGGGCGTGTGCTGGTCGGCGCCGAAGGCGGTGTGCTTGAGCCGGAATACCTCTTCCGTCTCCACGGCGTCGCCATCTCCCTTGAGCCGAATCATCACGCACCCGCTGTTGTAGCCGCCGGAGAGAAACACGCGATCCGGCCCCACGATGACCGGCGATGGCACGGTGGCCAGCGTGATTCTCCAGTCGGGCTTCGTCCACAGGATTCTGCCGTCGTGGGCCGAGACCCCCACGACGCCGAAAGTAGTGCAGTACACGTACTGCCGCGCCCCCCCGTAGTCCATCGGCACGATTGAGGAATGCGTCATGCCCCACCCGCCGGGGTTGGGGGTTTCCCACAGGACGCGGCCCGTAGCGAGCTCGACAGCCATCATCAGGGGATCGCCGCCGGGGGCCAGGATCGCCGCATCGCCGTCCAGAAGGACGCACTGCCCGGCATACCACGGCGGAACCGTGGTGCCGAACTGCGCGACCAGATCCAGCTTCCACACCAGGC
>CAZXDF010000412.1:0-9781 GCA_964639345.1 uncultured candidatus Brocadiaceae bacterium
ACAGCGTCCAGTGCAGGCGCTATTCTTGGCACCCGAATGGCCCCTTCTTGGGGGTGCGACCGGCTCGCATTTCACTTGTGCATCGCCACGAAGCGACGTGCATCCGACATCGAGGAGTTGTCGATGGCAAAGGGTACTATAGTCAAGATCCAGAAAGTGATGCCTTTCGTCTTCCCCGGACCCGACGGGGCATACGCGTCGAGAATGCTCTTGGACGTTGGCAATTCCGGCTCCGAGAAGCTGCAGCTCAATCATGGCACATTGAAGGCGGGCTGCAGCACCGGTGGAGGCGTGCACCCGCCCCCAAACGACGAGGTCTACATCGTACTGAGCGGCGAGGCGGTGCTGCATATGGACGGTGTGCATTACGACATTGAGAAGGGAACGGTGGTGTTCATTCCGGCAGGCACGTTTCACGCATTGACGAACAAGAGCGAGACGCAGGATTTCGAGATCATCACCGTCTGGCCAGGTGAGCCGGCGCCGGGCGCGAATGACGTCTACGACCTGCGCAAGAAGGCTTGGGGCACAACCTATAGGGAGATTGATTAGCGTGCGCGAACCGAAAAGCTCGTATGCCGTCGAGGACAAGATCGCGATTGTGACCGGTTCGGCGCAGGGCATCGGAAAGGCCATTGCCACTCTTCTGGTGAGGAATGGCGCCGTCGTGGTGGTCTCCGACGTCCAGACAGAAAAGGGCCAGGCCACGCCCGGGGCGTTCGCCGCGTCCTTGGCTGGCCCTCCGGTCGGGGCTCCGCTCTTTCATCGTATCACTTATGGGCAACGGCGCAACAGGCAGTGACGGAAGCACCCTCCATCCCAGACACCTGGACCTACTTTGCCACTCGTTCAAACCGGATAGGCCTCGCATGCATATGTTCAATGATAGTCTCGGTCTGCTCCGGTGTGGCCGAATCGATCGGTCCACGCATGAGGTAGGTCTCGGCGAAACCCATGGCATAAAAGACCACCTGGTTGAACGCCATCCAGTGCAGGTCGAGCTGTAAGCCGCCCACCTGCGCATCCTCCTCTATCATTCCGAGCACGCTCAGGTAGTCGTTTTGATCCAGCAGTCCTAACATGCGGTGCCCGCGTCGAGGATTGAAAATGCCCACAAACTCGCCCTGGTCTGGCAGGTGGTGGAAGTAGATGTAGTGCGTGAACAAGCCCCCACCGGTGATGCCCATGCGCCCGGCGAATCTCCGGCTCAACTCCATGCGGTTATCGAGGAGATAGATGTCGTCCTTGATGCCGATGAACTGCTCGAGCTCGCACAGCTCTCCGATCAGCGGCACCTGCAGCATCGTCCTGGTCGGGCTGACCCAGGGCACCGGCAGCGCCACTGCCAGGAGCGGGATGCTCGTCTGCGCGGCCACCTCGCGGATGTAGCGGACGTAGAGTTCGCCGCATTGGTTGGCATTCTGCAGGCAGTGCTCGGGCACATGCACGAAAGCCGCATGGGCGCCGAGTTTCTCGAACGCTTGCACAGTTTCAAGCGCCGTGCGCAGCGGCCCGCCGCCAGTGCAGGGGATGAACACTGCATCGTCGCCGACGATCCCCATTATCGTCCGTGTCACGTCGACGATCTCGTCGGTGGTCACAAAGTCAAGCTGGCTGTAGGTGAACGTCAGGCAGAAATTCTTCGTTCCCTGCTCCATGTGCCAGGCCACATACTCGGCCAGTCCCTTGTGGTCGACCGACAGGTCCTCGCGGAACAGGATGGGCAGCGGGACCATCTGACGGTGGATGCGATTACGGATTGTGTCGTAGTGGCTCACGCCTTTCTCCTTCGGCTTGTCTAGCCCTTTTCCAGCATGTGGGGCGAGGCGGCACGTGAAGTCCCAACCCCTTACCTTCCTGCGCGCGGCGCTTCCATCCGGAACTGGTTGTCGGCTTGCCACCAGAAGAGTCCCATGCTACAATCCGCGGCAGGATTCCGCAACATTCGATTTGTCCCCCGGGGCAACCATGGGCGCCAGGGCAACGAGCACGCGGTGTGCAGCGCTCACGCCCCACTACCAGGTGATCTCCTTCACTTGGGGGACGAAGCGCGTTTGGTGCTTTGGTCACTAACTGACAGTGTGCCGCTGCCAAGCGCAGGGCGAGCGCCTTACGCCGCCATCTTACTCCGATCTGGGGCGCGACGAAAGAGAGAAAAGCACCCACGGCTGTGAAGGCGTCTCGGAAGGTTGGGCGCCTGCCCCACATGGCCTGTTGCGCGTTCGGACATGGTCGATCCGTGACTGGCCTGGTCATAGATGCCCCCCGAAACCGAAGTCGAGTACTGCAATATCATGGCGCAAGGCGTATCATACGCTGATGTTATGGGCAAGGGTCTGATGGTCAGGTACGGAAGTGCCTCTTGAGTAGCTACACGACGGCGCTCCGTCCCGGATCCCCGGCCGGCGGTTGTTGGCCTCACCTGTCGGATCAAACCTCGTCGATCATCAGCCCCACACGCTCCGCGGCTCCGACGATGAGGTGCCATGTCTCTTCGGGCAGCGGGATGCCCTCGGCCAGGCGCTTCTCGCGCATCCGGAAATCGAGCGCGCCGGGCATCACGACTTCGCTGTGCCCCGGCGCCGGAGGCGTCGTCGTCATGTAGGCGCAGAGCTCATCCATAAGCTCCTTGAACCGCCCCGCGCCGCAGAAGGCGGCCGGGTTGATCGCGAGCAGGCTCAGCCCGTTGATGTGCGGATGGTCGAGCGCCGTGGACTTCCCAGCCATGATGCCGCTTAGTATCTCAACCAGCAACCCCAGGCCGAACCCCTTGTAGCCGAGCTCGCCGCCGAGCGGCAGGATCGTGCCCTCCGGCGGGCCCGTTCCCTCCAGCGGCCCGTAGAAGGCCTTGGGATCGGTGGTGGCATTGCCGCCCGCATCCAGGACGCGCCCCGGCGGGACGGGTTCCCCCCCGTGCATGAGGACCCGGATCTTCCCCTCCGAGATCATCGACGTCGCCATGTCCATGACTACGGGCACGCCGCCGGTCGGAGCGGCGAAGGCGATGGGGTTGGTGGCGAGCCTTCCTTCGCGTCCGCCCCAGGGCACGACGAAATGGCCGTGCTTCGTGCTGTTCGCGGTGGCAATACAGAACATATCGCGCTCGGCCACCTTCTGGGCATACGAACCCACCCGGGCGACGTGATGGCAGTTCTCGCTCACGACAGATGCAACGTCGCTTCGCAGCGCCTTCTCGCAGACCACCTCCACCATCCGCCTGGCGCCGACCGGTCCGAAATTGAACCCGCAATCGATGACGGCCGTGCTCGGGGTCTCCTTCACGACGCGGATCGGCGCGCCCGGCTTGATCTTTCCCTCCAGCACGTGCTCGGCGTACAGTATGTAGCGCGTGACGCCGTGCGATTCGAGCCCCATGAGACTTGCCTCGACCAGCTCGTCCGCAACGCACGCGGCCTCTTCAGCCGGAGCGCCGCAGGCCGTGAACAGGTCGACTCCCACCTGCCGAAGATAGTCCGCAGAGAAAACTTTCACTTCCTCACCCCTATACAGTTCTTTACAGCGCTCTACCGGCCGGCGGAAAGCTCCGCCACGACCGTTGCATGAAAGCTGTCCACACCCTCGATCAAGAGAGGAAACGCGAGGACACGCCGGAGCCTTCCGCCTTCAATCCCGGCCAGATTCAGGTCCTCTATAATCACTACACCTTTGCCCAGCACAATCCTGTGCGCCTGAAAGCCATGAGACATGTCCCGAAGCGTCTCAAAAGACAGGAAGTCCACCCCGACCGCCCTCACGTTCGCGAACTCCTCCACTATATAGGTGGCTGCTTCCGCCGACACGCCCGGGGTGCTCCACGTATATCGCTCCAAGTCAGTGGAGCGATGCCTGGAGAATCCCGACCGGATCATAAGCAGGTCGCAATCGGCCATTGCTGCCGACTGCTCCTCCAGATGCCGTCTGGTGACAAGTTCCTCGTCGCTGAGAGGGACCTCTACGATCACTGGACGCTCGAAGATGAACTCATCTATCGCAAGATCGGCCAACGTCCTTCCACCGGGGACAAAATGGTTTGGAGCGTCGATATGGGTCCCGCAATGGTTGAACAGAGTGACCCGCGAACAATTGGATTCCGCGCCCTCATCAAGTCTCATGACGGGCGTGATCACAACGGGCAACTCTGTCTTCGAACCGATGGGGGTCCTGCCGGGGCAAAGGGTGTGACAGATGCGGACGTAGCTAATCGCGTCCCGGCAGTCCTGAATCGTTCGCATTGCGTTCTCTAGTAAAGCGGAGGGCGCCTGAGGCGATGTGCAGTGCTGTGGCGCGAAGTCACTTCGGGCATTCTATACATTCACAATGTACCTTTCCATGCGTTCCTTGCACTCCCTCGAAAGGTTGTAAAGGTCCAACTCCCAGTGCCTGGGACTATACGTCTCCGCTGACCATGCTCCGTCATATCCCGTCGCCAGGACGGCGCCCACCCATTCCTTGATCGGGATGTCGCCGTCACCTGGAAGATAGGCCCTCAACTCTCCCTCGTCATCGACCGTCAGGTCAGGCTTGCGTTTGCCGTCACAGAAATGGACGCCGTAGATCATTCTCTTGTCGAGGCGCGCAACCTCTTCCGGCCCGGTCGCTCCGCCGGCCCACAGGTGCCAGAAATCGATCACCATGCCGAGGTTGTCCCGCGCCGCCTCTTCGATGACTTCCAGGCTCTGCGACAGGCCGTGCATGGGCGCCCAGGCCAGCGGCTCGAGTTGGAAGCGCACGCTGTAACCCTTGCCGATGTCCGCCAACTTCGCCGCGTTCTCGGCGGTCAACCTGCGCACTTCCGGCCACGGTCGCCCCGCCAACCGCTCGCGGAAGACCAACTGGACCGTCGGACACCCGAGCGCCTCCGCGGCCGAGCAGAGCCTTTCGCATTCGGCGAGAAGCTCCGAGTGTTCGACCGTATCCAGCCGATCGGCGTCGGCCAGGGCGTTGATGCACACGGCGGGCGTGCCCGCCTGCCGGCAGGCCTCCGCCAGCGTCTCGATCCTGTGGCCGACGTCCAGGTAACGTTCGATCTTCGCCGCCAGGAACTCGATGCCGCCGTAACCCAGGTCCCGCGCAATACGGACCTCCGTTATGCAGTTGCAGTGCATCGTAGTCAGTGCGTGTTGCGCGATGATAATGGCGTGTCACCCCCATGCGTTCAGGGTCGGAGCGGGCTCATTCCTGCTCGTTGAGCGCCCGAATGTCATCGTCGGTGATGACCTTTATCGGGCTGTGCTGCAGGCCGCCGTCCACTGCAATATCCGCGCCGGTCGTGTATCCGCTGACCTTGTCGGACAGGAGCAGCGCCACGGCTGCGCCCACCTCCGTGGTCTGGCCGTAGCGTCTCAGAGGAATATAGTGATCGCGGAACTGTTCCGTCTTCTTCTTGTCGATACGATCCCACCCCGTCATGCGCGTGACGAAGTGCCCGGGCGTGACCATGTTGACGCGGATGCCGTAAGGCGCAAGTTCCACGCAGAGGTTTTGCATGAGCGGTGTCAGTCCGAACTTGGAGACTCGGTAGGATGTCTCGCAGTAGGCGGACGCAAACTTGCATGTCGAACTGACGATCACGATGCTTCCCTGCCGGCGCTTGATCATGTGTCTGGCCACCGTGCGGCACCCCCACATGGCCGCCGACAGGTTGGTGTTGATCGTGTTATACCAGGAATCCGAGTCGATCTTCGTTATCGGTTGATGCCAGGTCCAGGCGGCGTTGTTCACGTAGAAATCGAGGTGGCCCAGGCGCCTTATCGCCTCCTCCACCATCCCCACCGCCTCATGCTCCTTGCTGACATCGGCGCGTATGGGTTCCACCCTGGTTCCGCATGCGCGGAGTTCCTCGATGGCCCCGGGATCGGGATTGCGGCTGGCTATGGCGAGGTTGACGCCTTCCTGCGCGAGGACGGTGGCGATTCCCTTTCCAATCCCGCTGCTTCCGCCCGTGATCAGCAGATTCTTTCCCGTCAGACATAGATCCATCGCGCTTCATGCTCCCAGAACGATACGACGTGGGTCACGGGCTGCAATCCCGATCCTCAAGCTCCGCGGTGCGGCTTCTCTCCGAAGGCTCTTCGCAGGGGCCTCCCGTCACGCCATCGGCCCGCCGGACTTGTCGTATGAACCGGCATCCCAACGCGGATCGCCCAAGCGCACCCGACTTCTTGCCCTTCGGCTGGGCGCGTACTCGCCACACGAGCCCGCGTCAATGTGGATGACCCAGCAAGCTCCAGGCCGCGCGCCTCTGGTGACGATCGCCACTCTGTCTGTAGAATCCATTGCCTCCTATCCTTCTGCCGCGGCATCGAGAATCCGGCTGACGAGTCCGCCCGGTGCGCACGGCCCTGCGAAATCACCTCCGGCTAGCGCCGCCGGCAGCGACCAGAGCATCAGGTTCTGATAGTAGTCGAAGCCGATGCGGGGCTCGACTTTGCCGTCGATCTCGCCGTCAAGAATAACGGGCCAGTCGTAGATCCAGCCGCGGCGCACCACTTCCTGAACCGGCCGTCGCGCCAACTCGAGGCCGAGCTCACGCTGGCCCCGGTACATGTAAAGCATGGCCAGTATGAAGGTTCCTGTGGGGTGGACCCCGTGGGAGCCCATGTAGCCGGGACTCCAGTCACCCTCGCCAAGGGCCGAAGCCGTCGGTTTGCAGAAGATGACAGCGCCGAAGTCGGTCAGGGCCACGCTAGTCTTCTTGATCGTTTCCAGCGTGGCATCCACGCGATCCGGCGCGAACACACCGGGCAGCCCCTGGAAAAGACACATCCACTCTCCGTCGAGCATGCAGGACATCACGACGTCCGAGCACTTGCCCGTCTCCAGTTCGTTGAAGAGCATGTAGTGGCTGCCGGTCCAGGTGTGCTCCTCCATTACGGCGCTGCCCTGTTCGAGCCATTCGCGGCACTGCTGCGCGAACGCCTCGTCCCCCATCGCCTCCGCCATGCGCCGTACTGTGCGAAGCTGCGCGAGATGGATACCCCCTATGTGGGGCACGATCCCCAACAGCTCGGTGGACTCCATCCAGTCCTGGGCCAGGTTATCCGTCGGCATGCTGACGATGCCGGCGGCGCCGGAGCCGGGGCGCAGGTTCATGGTGAGGGTGGTGTTCTTCTTGGCGGCCTCGTAGAACTCGCGCAGCAGCCCGTCGTCGCCCGTACGCCGCCAGAGGCGGTCGACCATCTCGGCGTAACACGGGCCGTCGAGTGTCGTCATCGGCTTGTGCGAGTACCCGGGGGAGGGCAACGCCACTTCGTAGGGGGGCGTGCCGCCCGTGCAGCCGCCGAAGACCCATGGAACGGCGCCGTTAGGATACTGATAGGCCGTGTAGCCGCGCATCGTGGAGAGCGCCAGCTCGGGGAAGAAGTAGACCACCGGCTGGTTGCCGTAGAAACCGCACGGGATGCATTCCATTTGCGGGCACCACCGGGGACTCTCGTTCATGGCAAAGAGACCGTCTTCCTCCCGGCACCAGTCACCGATGGGCGGTTTGGCCTGGGCCCACACGGTCGTCTCCGTGAGCAGGTGCAGCACGTTGATCAGCGAGTCCTGCAGCCACCCGGGGAGCGCGGTGTCCGCGTAGAGCACCTGCTGCCAGGCCAGGATGCGTGTGAGGAGCGATTCGTGGTTGTACGCCAGGAACTGGGCCACGTCTACCACGCTGTGGAAGCGGGATGCGTACATGTGCGTGTACACGTTGCCGCCGGCCGAGTTGGTCCCCCCGCCGCGCCATTGGGGGCAGTGCCAGGCCAGAACAAGTCGTATCGCTTTCTCTTCGCCTGGCGCCAGGGCGAAATCCACCGCGAGCGACGCGCCCGCCTGCTCCCGCGCGGACGGCAGGACCTTCTCGATCTTCGCCCACGCCTTGCCGTCGACACCCAGAGCCCCGCCAGTACGCACTGGCTGGCGTTCGATCACGGCCAGCGCATAGCTGACCTTCTCGGACATCACCGCCACGCCCGAGCACGCGCGGTCGACCGTGGCACGATCGAAACGCGTCGTCAGCGCTTCGCTTTCGGTGGGCCCCGGGAAACTAAACGCGAGCGTGCCCGCCTGCTTTTCCCCTGTCGCGTTGCGCAGGCGCACTTCAAACACGGCGCCGGGGATGTTCGACGTGGCGGCCTCCCCCGGGATGAAAGGTGCCCACGCCCTCAGGCCGACGGCGACCGGGGCATCCGTGTCGAACTCCAGGTCTGCGACCGGGTAATGTCCCCAGTAGTGGATCTGTGAGGCGGTACGCACGCCCCTGTAGTTATACTGCCGCGGGTGGTCGAGCCAGATGTACCCGTCCCGTCCCATCATGTTCAGCGTCGTCAGCACCCAGGTCTGGAGGTTCAGGCTGAGTCCGAGTAGGGGAACATTCAGCGGCCCCGTCGGCTCGACGAGAGAGTTGAAGATCGAGTTGAAACCGAGTAGCCCCGAGGGCTCCAAGTCAACGCACCCCGTGTCGATGCCGCCCAGCGGCATCCCGCAATCGGGCGGGTTCGTGCCGTGGTGGATGACCCCGCACACGGGCGTATCGAAACCGTCGGCCCGAAACTGTGACCACTCCCGGTCCGGCAGGTTCGTCGGGAAGATCGATCGCTCCATGATTGCGCTGCTCCTAATGGCCGGTCGCAGGTGCTTCCGTCACTAACTCAGCGTACCGCTGCCAAGCGCATGGCGAGCGCCTGACGCCGCCATCTTACTCCGATCAGGGCCGCGACGAAAGAGACAAGGACACCCACGGCAGTGAAGATATCGCAGAAGGTTAGCCGACCTTGCCCCACATGGCGCATTCTGCGTTCGGACGCGGTCGATCCGTGACTGGCCTGCCCATGGCTGCCCCCGAAACCGAAGTCAGGCATTGCAGTATCCTGGCGCAAGTTGGAGCATGGTAGCCACCTATGGGCAAGGGTGTGACAGTCAGTGACGGAAGCACCTACCATCTTGCCGCAGAACTGCCTCTTGTCACACATGGGCACCGAGGCGAGACGTCACCCCGCCCGAATGCCTACGTGGCTGAGTTCGATGGGCACGAACCCGAGCTTCAAGGCAGGCGAATCTGCGCTCAGGCGGTAGTCGTCGTTGGCCGGATCCAGAAACAGGGGGTCGGCAATGACGGAGTTCCAATCAAAGCCTCTCTGCCGCCACTCGTCGTGGGGGATGCGCTTGTGCCACTCATCGTAGGTCTCGCCTGAAGTTACGGGGATCACGCAGATATAGGCGCCGGAGGTGCTGTGATAGAGATTCTCGTCCATCTGGCCGACGAAGGCGTCTGCATGTACGATCTTCTCCTTCCTGCTGCAACTGAGGTGTGAAATCACCGCTTCCGGATCGTCGAACGTGCAGATGTTGCGGCAGAAGCGGTTGCCCACGTTCCACCCGATCATCGGCTCATGCCCGGACCGATCACTGACGCTCTCGCTGACCCGGAGCTGGCAGCGGCAGCCGACGAAGATGTTGTTCTCGGCGACGTTGTGCTTGCCGCCGTGGAACACCACCCCCATGCCGGTGCGCAGGAAGACGTTGCCCCAGATCGTGCAGTTGCTGGTGTAATCATCCAGGTAGATACCGCAGGAATTCTCGTTGTCCTGGATGATCTTCCCGTCTTCCACCCGGCACCCGCCGATGTCGGCGACGAGGTTCCAGCGGATGAAATGCCCGGACCGTTCGACCTGGGGCTCGACCCATGGAAACGGCGCGTCTCCCCAGGAGCCGATAGCCCCGGTGTCGGCAATCTCCGTGCAGGCCCGCCGTATCTCATTCCACTCGATGTAGTTCCGCCCCAGCCCGTTGGTGCCCA
>CAZXDF010000413.1:0-3052 GCA_964639345.1 uncultured candidatus Brocadiaceae bacterium
GGCGCTTGTCGATCCGACTCCGTATGTCTGGATAGGCGCGATCTGCCTCCTGCTCGCCGCCAACGGACTTGTGCTGGTACTCAGGGCCAGAGACGCGGGCAGGCTGTGCATCATAATGAACGTCCTGGCCTTCCTGGCGGCTTTCATGTTCTATCCCCTGGGTTACGTTTTCCGCGAGGCCTTCTTTCCGGGCGGGGACTTGTCCCTGGCATTCTTCGGGAGCTGGCTCGCCAGCCCGGTGGCGAGGGAGGCCATCCTGAACAGCTTCGCGCTCGCCGTTATCACCACGGTGCTGGCGACGCTGCTGGCGCTGCCGCTGGCCATCGTGGCCGTGCGCTACCGCTTCCCGGCCAAGGGGTTTCTGACGGCCCTGCTGCTGGTGCCGATGATCATGCCGCCGTTCGTCGGGGCCATCGGGATGCAGCAGTTCCTGGCCCGGTTCGGATCGATCAACCTGCTGCTCACCGGGTCGGGCCTGGTCTCATCGCACATTGACTGGCTGGGTTCAGCGAAGTTCTGGGGCGTGGTGGTCATCGAGGTGCTTCATCTCTATCCCATCATGTATCTGAACCTCTCGGCGTCGCTGGCCAACATCGACCCGTCGCTCGAGGAGGCGGCCGTCAACATGGGCTCGGGCCGTTGGCGGTCGCTACGGCGGGTCACGCTGCCGCTGATGATGCCTGGCTTCTTCGGCGGGGCGACCATCGTCTTCATCTGGGCCTTCACCGATCTCGGCACGCCGCTGATCTTCGAATACCGCCGCGTGGTCGCCGTGCAGATATTCGACCGCGTCACCGACCTGAGCAACAACCCGGAAGGCCACGCCATCGTCGTGATCGTCCTGCTGCTGACGCTCGTAGCGTTCCTGGCCGGCAAGAGGCTGTTCGGCCGGACGGGATACGGCACCCTCGGCAGGGGCGGGGCGGCTGCGGTGGAAAAGGACCCTGGTCCCCTGGGCAAGGGGCTGATCGTGGCCTTCTTGCTGGGCGTGGCGGCGCTGGCTTGCATCCCGCACGCCGGCGTCGTGCTCACCTCGCTGCGCGAGAAGTGGTTCATGACCGTCCTGCCCGAAAGCTATACGCTCACCCATTACGGGACCGCCCTCGGCCACGAGCTGACGCTGCCGAGCATAAGGAACAGCCTCCTGTTCAGCTCGCTCAGCACGGTCGTGGACGTGGCGCTGGGCGTGGCCATAGCCTACGTGCTGGTGCGCCGGCGCTTTCCGGGCGCGGACGTGCTGGACGCCGTGGTGATGCTGCCCCTGGCGATTCCGGGCCTGGTGCTGGCGTTCGGCTACGTAGCCTCGTTCGCCGATACCCCCCTGGACCCGCGCAAGAACCCCGTTGCGCTGCTGGTGATCGCCTACGCCGTGCGGCGGCTCCCTTACATGGTGCGGGCGGCGTATGCGGGCTTCCAGCAGATCAACGTGACGCTCGAAGAGGCCGCGATCAACCTTGGGTCCAGCACGCTCAAGACGCTTCGCCGCGTGACGCTGCCGCTGATCAGTGCGAACCTGATCGCCGGCGGCATCCTGGCGTTCTCTTTCGCCATGCTGGAGGTGAGCGACAGCCTGATACTGGCCATCAAGGAGGGCTACTATCCCATCACGAAGGCCATCTACCAGCTCATGGCGCGGCCCGAGGACGGCGCCTACATCGCAAGCGCCCTCGGGGTTTGGGCGATGGTATTCCTGGGGCTTTCGCTGATGACGGCCGGGGTGCTGCTGGGGCGCCGGATGGGGCAGCTTTTCCGCGTGTGAGGCATTCAGCTTGTCAGCGTGAGCAGCACGATCTCGCCCATCGCCTGCATGCCGACGGAAAAGAAGCCCACCCCGCCGCCGATGTACAGTCGGGTCTCCCCCAGGCGGAAAAGGCCCAAGTCCAGAAATCGCCCGTGCCAGCAGGGTATGAACATGGCCCGGAGCACGGGCAGCCGAAACCGCCCGCCGTGCGTGTGGCCCGCCAGCGTGAGGTCGACGCCCATCCGGCGCAGCAGGCCGATGTTGTCGGGCGTGTGGCTCAGGGCGATCCGGAAGGCGCAGTCCGGCACCTCCGGCAGGGACGATGCCTTTACCGGCGCCTCCAGGCCCACGAGCGCGAGGCCCAGTTCGGGAAGCACATGCGCATCGTTGGCCAGCAGCGTGATGGCGCTGCCCGAGAGCAGCTCGCGCAGCCGCTCGCCCCGCCCGAGTCCCAGGTCGTGGTTCCCGCGAACGCAGAAGGCCCCGTGGCGAGATGGCAGGGAGGCGAGAACGCCGACCACGTCCGGGAGCAGGGATTCGTTCTCGCCCAGATCGCCGCAGATGCACACCAGGTCCGGCAGGGCCTCCGGAGAGGCGGAGATCATTTCCTCAAGCGCCCTGGCGCAGTCCCGGAGAAGCTCAAGTTGAGCGGCGCTGTTGCAGTGTAGGTCGGAAACGAGCAGGAGCTTCAGCCCCTCGGTGGCGCGCGGCAGCGTGGGGAAACGGACCGTCACTTCCCGAAGCACGACCGGGCCGGCGAGGCTGCGGGTCGGCCCGACGGTCTCGGCGCGGCGCTCGCGCCGTATGCCGAACCGGTAGGGCACAAGGTAGTGTAGGAATATAAGGACCCCGAGGACGCCCCCAGCGGCGCCCGAAAATCGTGCCGCATCTGAGCGGGGGAGGGCGCACATGACGCACGCCGGCGCGGCCAGCAGCAGGCACGCTCCCACGACGATGGCGATGCACGCGCCGGAGCCCAACCTGTACTTCGCGCCGGAGCCCAGGAGCCGGTTGCCCAACTCCACGCCCAGCGCACTCATGCCGAGCACCGTGCCAGCTACGGCAAACGCGACCAGCAGATCCACCGGCTTCCTCCCGCAATGACGAACGCAGCCTCCTCGGCGGCGGGCTCGCGGAGCCTCTGGGCGGCACGAATCCCCCTCCAGCACACGGACGCCGACAACCTAATCCAGCGGGGTCCGGCGTGTCAAATACCCCGCGCTCCGAGCGGGCCGCAGCAGGGGCGGCGCGGGACGGGGATTTATCGAGAAAAGGCTTGACAGATGAATGGGAAGTTGAAATAATGAACGT
>CAZXDF010000414.1:0-9376 GCA_964639345.1 uncultured candidatus Brocadiaceae bacterium
CATTATGGCGATCGGGAAGAAGCACAATCTCTACATAGTGGAGGACGCCGCCGAGGCCCACGGATCGACCTACAAGGGCAAGAAGGCCGGAAGCATCGGCGACCTGGGGTGCTTCTCCTTCTGCCAGAACAAGACGTTCACCACCGGCGGCGAGGGCGGCGCCGTCATCGGCGACGATGAAGACATCATCTGGGAATGCCGCTCGTTCCGCGACCACGGATACGACGTCGAAAAGAGGATGAACCTCCTGGACCTGGAAGGCAGCATGCCCTACGTCCACAAGCGCATCGGGTTCAACTACAGAATGACCGAGGTGCAGTCCGCCATCGGCCTGAAGGAGCTGGCGAAGATCGACACGTGGAACCTGCCCCGTCGGCGGGCCAACGGCGAGGCGCTCATCAGCCTGCTCGGGGACTGCCCCCAGATACATACCCTGCCCGTCCACAAGAAGAACGACGTGGAAAACGGATTCTACGTGTTCCCGATCGTCCTGAACCTGGACACGCTGACGTGCGACAAGAAGACGTTCCTGAACGCCGTCACGGCGGAAGGCGTGCCGGCGTGGCGGGAGTTCTGGCCGCAGTCCTACAAGGAGCGCGCCTACCAGGAGCACAACGGCTTCGGCCAGGCCAAGTTCCCCTTCAGGTCGAAGGAGTACACTGACCCCGAGGCGGTGCGATTCGACCGCGTCTATTGTCCGAACGCGGCCTGGCTCGAGGAGCGGACGTTCATCGTGCACGTCTACCCGACGCTGGAAGAAGACCACATGAGGCTCTTTGCAGAGGCCATCAAGAAGGTGGCGGACGCATACGCGAAGTAGCGGCCGCCGGGCCTCGAGGGGCCCCTTCTTCTCAAGAGCGGTTGCACCGCCGGGCCCCGAGGGGGCCTTCTTCTCAAGAGCGGTTGCACCGCCGGGCCGCCGGATTGCTCAGGAATTGGGAGACGGGTCATGGCAGTAGGATGGGGAGTCATAGGCGCAGGTGGGATCGCCATGCGGCGGACCATACCCGAAGGAATAATGGCGGCGCCGAATGCAGAGCTGGCGGCCGTGATGGGGCCTCACGAGCAGCGCGTGCGAGAGGTTTCGGAGAAGTTCGGCGGCGTTCCGCATTTCACTTCCGAGGAGGAGTTGCTCGCCCACCCGGACGTGCAGGCGGTCTACATCGCCACGCCCACCAATGTCCACGCCGCCCAGTGCCTGGCGTCCATCAAGGCGGGAAAGCACGTCCTGGTCGAGAAGCCGGTGGCGATGTCGGTCAAGGAGGCGCAAGAGGTCAGCGCCGCCGCCGCAAAGAAGGGCGTCACACTCGGCGCGGGCTTCATGATGCGGCACCACGGCGCGCACCGCAGACTGGCGCAGATGGCCGCCTCCGACGCGTTCGGCAAGCTCGTAATGGGCCGGGCGCAGCTCAGTTGCTGGTACCCGCCGATGGATGGCGCGTGGCGGCAAGACCCGGAAGTCGGCGGCGGGGGTTCCTTCATCGACATGGGCAATCATTGCGTCGACCTGCTCGAAACATTCCTGGGGAAGACGTCGGAGGTCAGCGCCTTCAGCGCCAACCTCGTGCACGACTACCGAAGCGAGGACAGCGCCGCCGTCATACTGCGCTTTGAGAGCGGTGCGCTCGGACTTGTGGACACGTTCTTCAACATCCCCGACGCGGCATCGAAGAACGTGCTGGAGCTTTACGGGTTGAAGGGCTCGGCGCGCTGCGAAGGCACGATCGGGCAGGACCCGGACGGCACTGTCACTCTGCGCATCTCGGAACAGGTCGGCGGCTACGACGCGCAGCAGGTGCGGGCCGGGGCGCAGGAGCGGGAGCTCGAATACGAGAAGGTCAACACCTACCGGGCGGAGATTGAGGACTTCTCAGAGGCAATCGCGCGGGACCGGGAACCCGCTGTCCCCTACGACGACGGCATCTGGAGCATGAGGGTGTGCGAAGCGGTCTACCGGAGCGCGCGCGAGGGACGCGCGGTCAAGGTGCAATAGGAGAAACACAATGCTGCGCGCAGGCTTCGGAATGGCCGACATTACTCCGGCGCTGGGAGCCGAACTGAAGGGCTACAACACCAAGCGGTTCGCCTCGGGCGTGCTCGACCCCCTTCACGTGCGGGCGTTCGTCCTGGATGGGGAGGCGACCAGGCTGGCAGTCCTCGTCTTCGACCTCATGGCCGTGGAGCGCGCTCAGACGGAGGCCATCCGTGCTCACCTTTCCAGGACCCTCGGGCTGCCGGGCGGCAGCGTGATCGTGTCCACCACGCACACCCATACCGCCCCGGTCGTGTTCAAGTTCTTCGATGGCGCCCCGGCGCCCGGCTACATCGAGAACACCCTCCTGCCGGCGGCCGAGCAGGCGTGCCGCGAGGCCCTCGCATCGGCCGGCCCATTCACACTCCGGTTCGGCCGCGCCGTGGAGCATGGCCTGGCGTTCTGCCGCCGCTACGTGATGAAGGGCGGCGCTGTGGTGACCAACCCGCCGAAGGGGTCGGAGGAGATCGATCGACCCGAGAGCGAGATTGACCACAACGTGCAGGTGCTCGCGTTCGAAAGGGACGGCGAGCCGGCCGGCCTGCTGGTGAACGCCAACAACCACTCAGACACCATAGGCGGGGACAAGGTCTCGGCGGACTGGCTCGCATGGATGGCCCGCGCCCTGGGCGAGCACTTCCGTCGGCCGGTGCCCGTCATGCTGCTGAACGGGCCGGAAGGCAACATCAACCACTACGATCCCGACAACCCGGTGCAGCAGATCTCCTACGAGGAATGCGAGCGCGTGGGCAGGGGCTACGCGCGGTTCGTGATCGAAGCTCTGGAAGGGGCCGAGCCGGTCTCGACCGACCCCGTCAAGGCGCTCTCGGAGATCGTGGAAGTCCCCTACCGCCGCGTCTCGCAGGAGGACGTTGAGCGCGCATCAGAGGTGGCCCAGAACAGGCCGGACACGACGGGCCAAACGATAACCGCGAATGACCTGCCAAAGGGGCATCCCTACTGGACGTGGATCATCGCGAAAGGGATCGTCGAGTTCGACAGGAAGTACGGGGGGCTCGAGGGGGAGAGCGTCGAGCTTTGCGGGTTCCGCATGGGCGAGTGCGCCTTCGTGGGCCTGCCGGGCGAGCCGTTCTCGGGGATCGGCATGGGCATAAAGTCCGGCAGCCCGTTCGAGAGGACGTGCGTGTTCGCTCTCTGCGGCGACATGGGTGGCTACATCCCCATGCCCCAGGACTTCGTCCGGGGCGGCTACGAGCCGCTGACGACCGCCTACAATCGCTTTGCGCCGGAAGCGGCGGAGCTGTTCATCGAAGGCGCGCTCAAGCTGCTCGCCGCCCTGAAGTGATCCGGCAGCCGCGCCAGGCCGAGGGGGGCGATGCGAATAGACTTCGGGGGCAAGCTGGTCGCCGAGAAGCAGATCCGCGCGGGCAGCATCGGCTGCGGCTCTCACTCCTTCCGCAACGTCTATCCCACCTTCCAGTTCGCCCCGGTGGAGCTCGTGGCCACCTGCGATCTCGACGGCGCCAAGGCGCAGGCGTTCGCCCGGCAGTTCGGGGCTGAGCGCGCCTACGACGACCATCGGAGAATGCTGGACAGCGAGGACCTGGACGCCGTCTTCATAGTGACCGGTTACGATCAGGCGGGCCGGCCGCTATATCCCGGGCTGGCGGTGGACTGCCTGAGGGCGGGCTGCCACGTGTGGATGGAGAAGCCCCCCGCGGCAAGCTGCGCAGAGCTGGAGAAGGTCGCCGAAGCCGCCGAGCAGTCGGGCAAACACGTCCTCGTCGGTATGAAGAAGATGTTCGCGCCGGCGAATGAGAAGGCCAAGGAACTCATGGCGGGCGAGGAGTTCGGGAGGCCCGCCCTCGTGATGCTGCAATACCCCCAGTACGTGCCGTCCGCCGAGGAGTTCCGCGCCTATATCGAACGGGCCAGCCCGAGCGCGGCAATGGGATTCCTGGATCACATCTGCCATCCCGCTTCGCTGATGGTCTTTCTGGCCGGAATACCGCGTTCGCTCTACTACGAGCGCGCCTCGGACGGTTCGGCCGTGGCCGTGTTCGGGTTCGAGTCCGGCGTCGTGGGATCGATCGCGCTCACGCGCGGCGCCTCGCTCAACTGCGGCATGGAACGCACGACCATCGTCTCCGACTCCGGAAGGCACATCACGGTCGAGAACAACCTGCGCGTGACCTACCACCGCCTGCCGGGCCTGTCCTACGGCGACACGCCGAGCTTCTACGCGGGGAGCCCCGCGGAGGCCGCCGCCGTGTGGGAACCCGAATTCTCGCTGGGACAGTTCTACAACAAGGGCCTGTTCCTGCTCGGCTACTTTGGCGAGGTCAACGAGTTCGCCCGGGCCATACTGGAGGGCCGCCCGCCGCGCAAGGGCACGCTGGATCAGGCCTGGCAGGTCACACGGATCTTCGAAGCATTTGCCGAAGGCCCGCGCAACACCATCATGCTTCCGCAGCTTTCGCCATAAGGGCAGTGTGCAGGAACCAGACAATCAATAGTCTGAGGATCCTCCAGATGAAGAGGAATGCGCGAGTTGCCACCGCAGTGTTCTCCGCCCTCTTGGCAGTTCTAGTGTCGCCTCTTGCTGTTGCCCATGGGTGTCGTGCGGGTTCAGCTTGGTTCGAGATGGCACTGGCTCTTGTGGTTGTTTGCGGTGGAGGATTCTATGTTTACCGCGCCAGGACATGGAAGAAGGCCATCATTCGGGCTGTCTTTATCCCGGTCGCTTCCTTTATCATTAACATCCTATACCTGGCTTGGATTCATGGTCCGCTCTCTCCGTGGCCGGGTTAGCGCTCTTCGAAATGGGACTCCCAACTAATCACTGGAGTCGACGGCGTAGGGCGCGCGCAGCCCCTTGGCCGGCACGCAGTCCAACGTTGGAACGCATTGAGGCCTCAGGCCCGCTGAAGCGTGTCAGCGGGTAAGGGCCGCGCGGCATTCGTCACAAGGCTCGTGTCGGGTTTCCTTACCAGAGAATGGCTCAATCCAGACACCAGACAGTCAATCGTTGGTCACGGATGCGAAAGCGCACGATCATCTTGCTCCTAACGGGCTGTGCAATCGCCATTGGCGTTCTCGTAGTCAGATGGCGCAGTGTTCGGTACGCATGGTATATGACACAGGTGCGTTATTGCATCGGGTCAAACGAAATGGGTTGGCCGGCCGATGCTGAGGCTATTCTTGCGAGGCTCAACAGGGCTACGGCGGACAAGCACTGGCTGGCGGAGCGCCTATTGAAAGAAGATGATGGGTCGCTTGTGGCCGAGGGTCTTGTGATGGCTTGTCGGCATCTGCATCCAGACCGCTGGAAGATTCTGGATCGGCATGCGAATGACAATCGATGGAATTGGTCTCTTGGCTTGAACAAGGACCTTGTCCAAGATCTTCGGATGTACTTGGCAGACCCAGACAGCTCCCCCGAGTAGCTTCGCACCTGGGTCGAAGAGGGCATCGAAGCGGAAGGCGGAGTCTATTGAACTGGCACGGGAGCGGAGCAACACCGCCGAGCCATTTCGCCATTTCGCCCGGCTTTCGAGTCAGAACACCTTGAGGACGTAAGTCCCCTGAACCATGTCAGCGGCTGTTGTGTTCCCGGGTGGAGAATTGACACCACCGCTGCTTCGGCCTATATTCAAGTGAGAGGAGTGGCACATGGCCGGGAATGAAAACAAGAGCGTTCGGGTCGTGATCGTGGGGGCCGGCACGGTGGGGTCGACTTTCGCCTACACCCTGATGATCAGCGGCCTGGCGCAGGAGATAGTGCTCATTGACATGGACCGCCCCAAGGCGGAGGCCCAGGCGCTGGACCTGAACCACGGCATGGGCTTCGCCCCGCCGGTGGATATCTGGGCGGGCGACTATGCCGACTGCGCCGGCGCCGACATCGTTGTCATCACCGCCGGCACCGCGCGGAAAGCCGGGGAGTCGCGGCTCGATCTCATGGCGCGCAACTGCGGGATAGTCCGCTCAGTGATCGGCGAGGTGACCGCCCAGACCACCGAAGCGATCATCGTGATGATAACCAACCCGATGGACGTGCTTACCTACGACGCGATCCGCCATTCCGGGCTGCCCTGGACGCAGGTGTTCGGGTCGGGCACGGTGCTCGACTGCGCGAGGTTCCGTTACCTTCTGAGCGCACACTGCGGCATGGACCCGCGCCAGGTGCACGCCTACGTCCTCGGGGAGCACGGCGACAGCGAGGTCGCCGCCTGGAGCATGACCGACCTGGGAGGGGTGCCCATCGACGAGCTCTGCGCCCAGTGCCACGGGTACGACCTCGAGGCCATGAAATCGGACATCGCCCGCCAGGTCAAGGAGTCGGGCGCTGCCGTCATAAAGTCGAAGGGGTTCACAAACTACGGGATCGGTCAGGCGGTGATGCGGATCACGGAGGCCATTGTCCGCGACGAGCGCAGCATCCTGACGGTCTCCTCGCTCGTGCAGGGCAAGATGGGCATTGATGACGTGTGCCTGAGTCTGCCGTGCGTCGTCGGGCGCCAGGGGATTGTCCGTCAGCTTGAGGTGAAGCTCTCGGACGCGGAAGCGCGCCAGTTGCGGGACAGCGCCGCGAAGCTCAAGGAAGCCCAGGGGGCCCTCCCCGCCTGAGGCGGCCCTGTTAACCTGAGGCCGCCTGCCCGCCTGAGGCGGCCCTGCTAACCTGAGGCCGCCGGAGACCGACCGCGCACTTGCCGGTGGCGCTGCCAAGGGGCATTGTGGGCAGAACTGAAAGGGCCAAGGATGGGCATGGTGAATGAGCTGGCCGAGTTCGTGGTGAGGGCCGCCTACGCGGACCTGTCCGAAGGGGCGCGGGCCCAGCTCAAGATCAGGATCATGGACAGCCTCGGGTGTGCCATCGGCGCCTTGGGAGGGGAGCCTGTCCGGCTCCTGATGGAACAGATAGATGATTTCGGCGGGGAAGGTCATTGCACCCTTATTGGCGGCGGGAGCACGTCGCCGGACCGGGCGGCCTTCTATAACAGCGCCCTGGTGCGCTACCTGGATTTCAATGACAGCTACCTCGCCAAAGGCGAGACCTGCCATCCCAGCGACAACTTCGGCTCGGTGCTGGCCGCGTGCGAATATGCCGGCAAGAGCGGCAAGGAACTGATGACGGCCCTGGCGGTGGCATACCAGGTTCAGTGTCGCCTGAGCGACGTCGCGCCGGTGCGAGCAAAGGGGTTCGACCACACCACGCAGGGTTCTTATGCCGTGGCATCGGGTGTATCGAAGGCCCTGGGCCTGGATGCGGGGCGCACCGCGAACGCGATTGCTATGAGCGGCACCGCATTCAACGCCCTCAGGGTCACGCGAACCGGTTCCCTGTCCCACTGGAAGGGCCTCGCATACCCGAACACGGCTTTAGGCTGCACGCATGCCACGTTCCTGGCCATGCGCGGCATCACCGGCCCGGCGGAAGTATTCGAGGGCAACAAGGGGTTCATGGATTCCATTGCCGGGACCTTCCACATCGACTGGCGTGAGGAGGACCTGGAACGGGTCAGGATGACCATTGTCAAGAAGTACAACGCCGAGATCCATTCCCAGTCGGTTCTGGAAAGCGTGATGGAGCTGAAGGCAGAGCATGGCTTTGCGGCGGATGATGTGGTCGAAGTGGAGGTGGAGATTTTCGACGTGGCCTACCACATCATCGGCGGCGGGGAGGAAGGGGACAAGACGGTCGTTCGCACCAAGGAGCAGGCGGACCACAGCTTGCCTTATATGGTGGCAGTGGCTATTCTGGATGGCGGCGTGGGGCCCGAGCAATACCGGCCGGAGCGCATTCAGCGCCGGGATGTTCAGGATCTGCTCCGGAGGGTGGCCGTGCGGCCAAGGGATTCCTACAGCCGAAGATTTCCCGACCGGATGCCGTGCCGCCTCCGGGTGTCGCTTCGGGATGGGAAGGCCATCGTCAAGGAAAAGGAGGACTACGAAGGTTTCCACTCCAACCCGATGTCTTGGGAGACGGTGGTCGACAAGTTCAAGCGACTCAGCGACGGACGCATCGATGCCCGGCTGCAACAGGAGATCGTCGGCTGCGTGAGTGATCTGGACTGCGCGCGGGTAGAGGACCTCACGCGCCTACTGGCCCTGGCATCGCCACGGGGTGTTCAATGACTCCGTCTTGCCACGAAGGAGGTTCCAAATGACCAGGACCGGCGACGGCAACACCGAGAGGGCCTTTCCCTTTATCGAGCTAAACCCGGCAGAGGCGAAACCCCGCACGAGAGGCCTGACGGAGATACGTGGGCCTTACTACTCGCCCATGGGCAAACGCTACCTTCAGGATGTGCTCGAGACGATGGGCGTCTACATAGACGCGCTGAAGTTCGCCGCCGGGTCCTTCTCGCTGATGCCTCGGACGGTCGTGCGGGAACTCATCGAGCTTTGCCACGCACATGACGTCATGGTCGACACCGGCGGCTTCATCGAGCACGTGCTGACCCTCGGCCCGGAGGCGGTCGAGAAATACATAGAAGAATGCAAGGCGCTCGGGTTCGACATCATCGAGATCTCCAGCGGTTTCCTTTCGGTGCCCATGGATGACCTGCTGCGGCTGGTGGAGAAGGTCCAGAAGACGGGCATGAAGGCCAAGCCGGAGGTCGGCATCCAATTCGGCGCCGGCGGGGCCAGCGCCGTCTCAGAGCTCAAGGCCGAGGAGACTCAGGACCCCGAGTGGGCCGTCCAGCAGGCCAGGACATTCCTGGACGCGGGCGCCTACATGATCATGATCGAGTCCGAGGGAATAACCGAAAGCGTGGCATCCTGGCGAACCGACATCCCCGCCAGGTTCGCCAACTCCCTGGGGCTGGAAAAGATCATGTTCGAGGCGGCCGACCCGGATGTTTTTGCCTGGTATATCAAGAACTACGGGCCAGAGGTGAACCTCTTTGTCGACCACAGCCAGATCGTGCAGATTCAATGCCTGCGCTCAGGCTTATGGGGAACCAAGAGCCTCTGGGGCCGCGTGGTGACATACAAGGGCTGACGTCAATCGCCCGCGAAGTCGGCCCCCTCCAGGATTTCTCTGACGCGCTGGAGAAATCGCACGGCCGTAGCCCCGTCCACAATGCGATGGTCGTAGGAGAGCGAGAGGAACATGCGCTGCCGAACGCAGATGCCGCCTTCTATGACGGCCGGCACGTCCGCGATCCGTCCCATCGCCAGGATGGCCGACTGCGGCTGGTGAATGATGGGCGTGGAAATGACGGCGCCGAAGACGCCCGGGTTGGTGATGGTGAACGTCCCGCCGGCCACATCGGACGCGGCGATCTTGCCTTGGCGCGTCTTTTCGGCAAGGGCCTGCACGGCTCGCGCAAGTTCCAGCAGGGACAACCGGTCGGCGTCGCGAATGACCGGCAC
>CAZXDF010000415.1:0-3724 GCA_964639345.1 uncultured candidatus Brocadiaceae bacterium
CTTCCATTATGTGTGTCTTCCCGGAATGGGCGCGATATTTGGGCCTTGGCGACTGCAGCATCAAGGGCATCGATTGCAAGTTGCACGACGAGCCTCAGGTATACAGGGACATCGTGGAGTTCATCAAGAAGGATGAGAAGTCTCTGGGCGCGCTGGTGACGACCCATAAGATCGACCTGCTTGCCGCCACGCACGACATGTTCGATGAACTGGACCGCCATGCCGCCCTGCTCGGCGAGGTCAGTTGCATTTCCAAGGACGGTGGCAAGTTGCTCGGCCACGCGAAGGACCCGATCACCAGTGGCCTTGCCCTGGAGGCGTTCCTGCCCGATGACTACTGGGCGAAGACTGGGGCCGAGATGTTCCTACTGGGCGCGGGTGGTTCGTCGCTGGCGCTGACGACCTACATGATGGAGAAAGCGCAACCGGGAAGCCGCCCTGCGCGGATCGTCGTCGCGAATCGTTCCACGCCTAGGATCGAACAGATGAAGGGGATTCACGCGAAGATAAATCCGGGCACCAGGACGGAGTATGTGCACAGCCCGAACCAAGCGAATAGTGACGAGATCATGGACGGCCTAAGGCCAGGGTCGCTGGTAATCAATGCCACCGGCCTAGGGAAGGATGCGCCGGGCTCGCCCCTGACGGATGCCGCAGTCTTCCCCGAGAACGGGATCGCCTGGGATTTCAACTATCGCGGCGATCTGGTGTTTCTCAAGCAAGCAAGGGCCCAGCAAACGCAACGCAACATCAGGATAGAGGACGGCTGGGCTTACTTCATCCACGGATGGACTCGCGTGATCGCCGAGGTGTTCCACATTGACATTCCGACCGCCAGCGCAGCGTTTGACGAGTTGTCACAAATCGCGGCGCGGTTGCGGAATTAGCCGGGACAAGGGAAATGGAAGACAGAAAGACGACCGCCCCTATGGCGCCGTTCGGTGTGCAGCTCGACCTGGACGAGGGTCTTATGCACGGCGCCACGGGACACCTGGTCCGAAGGGCCTCTGACATGCGGGGCTACTACTCGGACGAAGCCGCCCTGGAGGACCTGATCAGCCAGCAGGACAATCCAGTTCATTATGAGGTTTTCGAGCTGCCAGTGCCGGAAGAGTGCGGACATCTCATGTACTGCATCAGCACGCTCAGCCCGGGGCTGATCGGGACCGAATGCTTCATGACGAAGGGCCACTATCACGCCGTCATAGAGACAGCGGAGATATATCTCTGCCTCCGGGGCGAGGGTTACATGCTCATGAAGACGTCCGACGGCAAGTGCGCCGCCGAGAGAATGAGCCGGGGAAGAATGGTGTATGTCCCACCCTGCTGGGCGCACCGTTCGGTCAACAGCAGCGATGATGTGCTGACTTCTTTCTGCCTGTATCCGGCCGAGGCTGGACACAACTACGGTGATATCGAACTGGAAGGATTCCCTAGGAGAGTCATGAATCGCGGGGGAGAGATCGTTATTGAGTGAACGATCGGGGCCACCCATGGGCCATACCGGTTGGCGGTATAAGCAAGATGCCTCAGCATTCATTGGCCGCGTGCGTCCCGGCTAGGTTCGCGATCTTCTGACGGCCAGCTCAATGATGCGTCCGATGAGTTCCTCGTATGCGAGCCCAGCCGCGAGGGCCTGACAGGTGAAGATGCTGTACGTGGGGGAAAGGCCCGGCAACGGATTGATCTCCAAGAGCGTCGGCCGACCCTCGGCGTCGAGCTTAAGGTCCACGCGTGCAAACTCCCGGCACCGCAGCGCGCGGTATGTCTCCAGGCCCATCTCAAGCATCTCACTTGCCACATCCGGCGCCAACTCGGCCGGGCAGATCAGTTCCTTCTGGTGCCGCAGCTTGTACTCGTAGGAGTAGAACGAACCGGCACTCCGGATCTCCACAATCGGCAAGGACTCTAGGTCTTCATTGCCTAGGACTCCCACACAGAACTCCCGCCCCGGCGCGAACTCTTCCACCAGGCAATCCTGCCGATACGTGCGCAGTATCCAGCCGACCTGGCGCTTCAGCTCCTCCGTCGAGCGCACCAGCGACGAGACCCGTATCCCCATGCTGGAACCCTCGCCATTGGGCTTGACGAACAGGGGAAACCCGAGCTCTATGCCCTCCAGCTCCGACTCATCTCGCACCCGCCGGAAGGCAAGCGTCCGGAGACCGCGCGCGGCCAGGAGTGTCTTGGTAAGGGCCTTGTCAAGGCTAACGGCCAGGGTCAGGCCATCCGACCCGGTGTATGGAATCCCGAGATGGTCCAGCCATGCCGGCACGATCGACTCGCGGCTCGTGCCCCGCACGCCCTCGGCTATGTTGAAGACGATGCCCGGGTCCAGCCGCCGGATCTCGTGGGCGAAGTCCTCTCCCAGCGCAAGCCCGAGGGCCTCGTGCCCGCAGGCCTCGATGGCGCCGAGCAGTGCCTGAATGGTCGCCTCGTCATCGTACTCGGCATCGAAATCCTCGGGCAGGTCATCGCACGGCGGCGAACTCGCCCGCGCATCGTAGACAAGAACGACTTTCAATCCCATCACTCCTTGGATAATGCGGGAGGCGTATGAAGATAGCACACTCAGGCGGTCATTGCCATGGACATGTGGTTTCGCGCGGCGCATGGTCGCTCGCCCGCGCGCGCGAAGGCACGGGGGGCGAGGCGTATCCGAACTATGGGAAGACCATGGGCCCGTGGTTGCCGACAATGAAGCCGATGACAATCCAGAAGCCGGCCGTGCCGAACTCGCCCAGAATAAGCCCGAGGAAGAACGGGCGCAGGCGCTTGAACAGGCCGCCTCCGCCGAACCTCAGTATGGCCACCTTGATCATCCAGCCGATGAAGAAGGAGAACGCCACCCGGTTGCTCTCGAAGAGGCCGTCGCCCACGATGTAGCCGAGTGGATGGAGGGGCCACCACGGGAAGCTGCGCCGCATGAAGATCAGGAAACCGGATACGACCGCGCCGCCGACCATGTAGGCAATCCCAGCATGGTCCGGCCCTTTCGCCTCCCCGATCCACTGCGTGATCATCCCCAATCCCATACCCCTGGGACCGTCGATGTAGAACCACGGGTGCACGTTGTTGGCCCCCTTGACATAGCACTCCCGCATCGTGACAGCGCCGCTTACCAGCAGCACGACGACGACGGCCAGGACGAAGGCCACCAGAGTCTTCTTGGACCGGTCCCCGACCGTGTCCCGCCCCTTGCACCCCTGCATCAGCGCGGGCATGAGCAACGTTTTCAGGTCCACCATTGACACGTATTGGATGAACCCCAGCACCGTGAAGCTGCGGGGATCAACGGCCCTCGTGCCCAGGAGCGTGCGGACGTAGTTCTCCGGCGCCGCCGTGAAGATCTTGACGAACAGCAGCCCGCATTCCGCCACGGCCCGCGTGATGCCGATGATGGTGATGATGAAGACAAAGAACACGAAGATGGCCAGCCACCACGCCATGCCCATCATCGTGCACCAGGCGACGAGCCCGACGAGGGCGATGATGAGCCCGAAGAACGAGGCCCTGTAGCCGATCAACTCGCCGCTGTCGTCGACGCTCCGGTTCCACAGTACGGCCTTTCGGATGACGTCCCACAGGTGCCGCCGCCCAGCATACAGGCCGAACAGCACGAACACGATCAGCGCGCCGCTGAACTGCGCGGGCCTGCCCATGCCGATTTGCGCCGTGAACGCCGGCGTGCCCAGCCAGTCCAGGGCGACGCCCTGGAAGCGGT
>CAZXDF010000416.1:0-7961 GCA_964639345.1 uncultured candidatus Brocadiaceae bacterium
ACTTCGCCCGCGCCGAGCTGCTCATCGAAGGGGCCGGCCGCGTGGTGGGCGACGTGGAGGTGCACACCCACGCCTCCGACTGGCGCGCCCACGGCCACCAGGGCCAGCCCACCTACGACGGCGTCGTCCTGCACGTAGTCATGTGGAACGATGCGGAGGGCCGCGAGATTCTCCTGCACTCCGGCCAGAGCGTGCCTCAGCTCACCCTAGCCCCCTTTGTGGAGGAGGAGATCGGCGAGCTGATGGACATCGTCGACCTGGAGTCCCCGCCCGCCGGCGAGGAGCATGCAGCGGTCACGGGCCGCTACTGCGGCGGCGTCATGGCCCGGGGCGAGATGTCGCCCGAGTGGCTGGGCCGGTTCCTCGACTGCGCCGGCGACCATAGGGTGCGGAGCAAGGCGGAAAGGGTGGGGCATCTTCAGCAGAAACGTTCCCTGGAACAGGTTCTCTACGAGTGCGTGGCCGAGGCGCTCGGCTACAAGAGCAACCGGATGCCCTTTCTCCAGCTTGCGAACATCCTCCCGCTGAGCCTGCTGCGGGAGATGGTGCCGGCCGACGCGGCGGCGCCGGAGAAAAGGACCGCGCTGGAGACGGCGTTCTTCGGCGCCGGCGGGTTCCTAGACGAGCCTGAGCGCGAGGACGCGGACGAGGAAACACGCGCGTACGTAAAGGATTTGAGCGACCGTTGGACCGGCCTCCCCCCGGCCCTCGAGGCGGCCCGAATGAGCCGGGAGCATTGGACTTTCGGCGGCACGCGACCCGTCAACTATCCCGTGCGGCGTATCGCCGCCCTGAGCGTCCTCTACGCCGAGCACCTGGCCAGGGGCTTGTTCAGCCACCTGCTCGCAAGCCTCGCCGCCGCCCGTGCCGAGGGGCGGCGGCGGCTGGACCGGGCGTGTCGAGACGCCCTGCTCGGAGTGTTCGCGGGCCTGGAGCACCCCTACTGGGGCCGGCGCTACACGTTCGGCGGCAAGGTCTTGGCCCGGCCCACCACGCTGGTGGGCGCGGAGCGGGCGCAGGCCATCGTCGTCGACATGGTCCTGCCCCTGCTGCTGGCGCACGTGCGGCAGGAGGGTGACGAGGAGCTGCTGGGCCGCCTGCACATGGTGTGGCGGTGCCTGCCGCGGCGCGCGCCCGACGCCGTGGTGCGAAGGATGTGCCAGGTAATGTTCCAGGACCGCGCACAGGTCAACGCCGTCGTCGATTCCGAGCGCCGCCAGCAGGGCCTGCACCAGCTCCACCGCGACTTTTGCAGCGTCGAAGACGGATGCGCGCAGTGCCTGCTGCACCGGGTGCATAAGGCCGGCAGAAAGCTCGAGATGGTCTGAGGGGGCCGCTAGTGAAGGAGAGTGCGAAATCTGAGGCCCCCGGCGGCGCGTTTGTGCTCTGGGCCGTCGTAGCGCTGCTGGCCCTGCTCTACCTCCTCGGCTGGATGCTGGGCCTGGGCACCGCCCTGGCGGAGGGGGAGGCGCCGCCGCCGCTTGCGCTGCTGGTGAACCTGGTGCGGCGCGTGGCATGGCCCCTGTGTGTGGCGGTGGTTATCTTCGCCGCTGGGGCGTCGACCGGCTCGCTTCTGCTCAAGCTCATCCGATGCGAGCCCGCCTCCCCGCTCCCGCGCGCGCTGTTCGCCACGCTGCTGGGACTGGGCGTGAGCGCCTATGCCACGCTGGCGCTTGGCTCGAAGGGGCTGCTGATGCGTCCCCTGTTCTGGGCCCTGGCGGGAGCGATGCTGGTCGCGGGCGCCGCGCAGTTGCTGCACACGCTCCGGGAGCTGCGTGAGGACGCGGCGGCGTGGATGCGCTCGTGGGGGCGGTTCGAGTGGGCGCTGGCGGCGGTCGGCGCATCGCTCGTGCTCCTGGCTCTCCTGTGCGCGGGCACGCCGGTGGCCGCCTACGACACGCTGGAATACCACCTGGGGGCGCCCGGCGAGTACTTCGGCGCGGGCCGCATCTCCTTCCTGCGCCACAACGTCTACGCGTGCTTCCCTGCGCACGTTGAGATGCTCAACCTCGAGGGCATCGTGCTGGCCGGGGGCAAGGCGGGCGGAATGGCGACGGCGGTGCTGATCCAGGCGTTCTTCGGTGTCCTCGCAGCCGCCGGGGTGGGCTGCATTGCGGCCCGGTTCGCCCGGCGCGATGCGGGCCTGCCGGCGGCGGTCTTCTTCCTCTGCTGCCCCCTGCTGATCGTGACGCTGCTGACCGCCCACATAACGCTGGCCCGCTGCGCCTACAAGGCGGCGGCGCTCCTGGCGGCGCTGGCGTGGCTCTTCGGCCCGGAGAGAGAGCGCAGGATGTGGCTGGTGCTGGGGGGCTTGTGCTGCGGGCTGGCCGTTGCGGTCAAGTACACCGCCGCCGCCACTCTCTGCGTCCCGCTGGGGGCGCTCGTGCTGGGCGTGTCGCTCGCACGCGGACGGGACTGGCGCTCGCGGCTCGCGGCGCCGGCCGCCCTGGCCGGGCTGGCCCTGCTTGCGGTGCTGCCCTGGTTCGCGCGAAGCTTCGTAGCGACCGGCAACCCGGTATATCCCCTGCTATACGGCGTTTTCGGCGCACAGGGCTGGTCGGCCGAGCAGGCGGCCAAGTTCGCCCAGGCCCATGCGGTCGGGTCCATCGGGGAGTTCCCCCTGCACCTGTGGCGGTTTCTGACGGCGCATTCTGACAAGATGTCGCCCGGCTTCGTGCATCCGCTGGTGGTCATTTTCGTGCCCGTCCTGATAGTGGCGCTCCTCGAAGCGCGGCGCAGGGGCGGCGAGTCGCCTGCCGGCCTGCACGGCAAGGCCCTGGCGGCCATAGCCGGTTACTGGGCGGTCTTCGTGCTGGTTTGGGCCCTGGCGACGCACGGGATCGCGCGCTTCCTGGCGCCATCGCTCATCGCGCTATCGGTCCTGTCGGCGGCGGGGTTCTGCGTCGCCTGTGGCAGGGGGCGCGCGGGGACGCTCTTGCGGGGGCTGGTGCTTGCGGGGGCGTGCTGGGCGGTGCTGTCGCACGCTTCACTGGCGTACCTGGAGGGCGGCCTCGGCGGCGCGCTTGCCGGGGACGACCTGGCGGAGCTGGCCCGAATCAAGAACCTGGCAGGGCCGACGGAGTACGCCGAAGCGGTGGAATGGGTCAACAGGGAGTCCGAGCGCTCGACCATGAAGATCATGCTGGTGGGCGAGGCGCGCACCTACTACTTCAACGCGCCCGTAGTGTATTCGGTCGTCTTCAACGATCACCCTATCGAGACCGCCCTCGCTGCGGCTGTCGAAGGGAACCTGAAGGAGGCCGTCCGGCTGCTGCGCGCGACCGGCGCCACGCACGTGCTGGTGAACTGGATGGAGCTGCGGCGCCTCGGCGATTCGTATCGGTACAAGTGGAAGGACGAGAGGAGACCGGGCTACCTGCCGGGCCTCCAGTGGCGGCCGGGGCGCGCCGGCGGAAAGAAGGAGCTCGCGCTGGAGACGCGGGAGCCGCTGCAAAGCCTGCTCCGCGCTGCCGGGAAGAGGGTCGCCGGTTTCGGCACGGGTTGGGCGGCGATAGGGGCCGAGGAGGGGGAGCCCATCATTGAGATTTACGAACTCGGCCCGTGAAACGCGCGGAGGAGCGCGGCAACCAGCCTCACGGCGCCGGCTCGACGGGCCGGCCCGGCCCAACCTCATCGGCCAGCACCCGGCCGTAAACCTCGAGCGTGCCGTCGGTGAGCGCCTCGACGGTGAAGAGGTCCCGTACCCGCCGTATTGCGGCCCCGGCCATGCGCAGCGCCTCCGCTCGCTCGCGGGCCGTGCGCACGATGGCCTGGGCCAGCGCTCCGGAGTCCCTGATGGGGACAAGGATGCCCGTGCGCCCGTCCAGAACGGCCTCGCGGACCCCGGCCGCGTCGGTGCCGACGACCGGGCACCGGGACGCCATCGCGTCCAGCACGGAGCTGCAAATGCCCTCCTCGGAGCTGCTCAGGGCGAACACGTCGAACATCAGGAGCAGTTGAGGGATGTCGCCGCGAAAGCCGGTGAGCACGACGTGTTCCGACATCCCGAGCTCTTCAGCCAGCTTCAGCAGCTCTTCCCGCAACGGCCCCGGCCCCACGATGACCACCCACAGATTCGGCAGGCTCTCCCGCGCGCTCGCCGCCGCCCGCAGGAGATTCGCATGGTCCTTGTGGCCCACCAGGTAGCCGACGCTGCCAACGACGTAGGCGTCCTCCGGGACGCCGAGTTCGGCCCTCAACTTCGGGTCGGGCTCGGCGGAAGCGAAGCGCTCAGGGTCCGTGCAGCTACGCACAGGGAAGATGCGCCAGGGCGCAATGCCGGCGGCGACGAGGCTCTCCTTGACCCCGTTGCTGATGGCGACGTAGGCGTCCACGCCGCTGCCATACTTGAGCCTGCCCAGCCCGAGCGTGCGCCGCCCCACGGGGAACTCGATGCGCCGATGAACGACGAGGCGGCAGCGCGCGCGGAAGAGGCGCCGCGCCAGCAAGATGAGCGCGTGGGCGTGGGCGGTGTGAGCGTGCAGGATGTTGAAGGACCCCCGGCGCGCCAGACGGGCTATCCTCAGCGCTGCCGGCAAGTCGAGTTCGCTCCGCATCCGCACCTCGTGGACAACAAGGCCGGATTCGCGCGCCTTCTGCGCTAGGGCGCTGCCCGGCCGACAGACAAGCTCCGCCCGCAGACCCCGCGCAGCCATGCCACGGGCAAGGTAGAGCGTCTGCTGCTCGCCCCCGCGCCAGGTCCTGGCGTCGTTCACGTGCAGCACGCTCGGCTTGGTCTCGCCCTGTGCCATCGTGCCGGATGCTCCGCGGAGGGACCACAAATCAGGGGTCAGGGGCCAGCCGTCATCGTACGGGCAGCCCAGGCTGCCGCCGGCTTCCGGCTGCGCTATTCTGGGCTGATCTTCGACAGGTACTCGGCGATGGCGGCGTCATAGCGGGCCGTGTGGCGGAACGCCTCCAGCGCCAGCCGGAAGAGCGTCTCCTGGCCGAGGGAGCCGTCGTTCCGTTCGAGCTCCGCGGCGACCTCGTCGTAACGCAGCGGGCTGGTGACCACTGCCACGTGCATGTAGTTCTTGGCCGCCGAGCGGATCATCGTCGGCCCGCCGATGTCGATGTTCTCGATCGCCTCCATCAGCTCCACGTTGGGCTGGGCGATGGTCTGCTGGAACGGGTAGAGGTTCACCACCACCATGTCGATCGCCGTAATGCCGAGCACTTCCATCTGCCTGAGGTGGGCCGGCACGTCGCGGCGCGCCAGCAGCCCGCCGTGCACCTTGGGATGCAGGGTCTTGACCCGGCCGTCCATGATCTCGGGGAAGCCGGTATAGTCCGAGACGTCCTGCACCTCGATGCCGCTCTCCCGCAGAAGGCGGGCAGTGCCTCCCGTCGAGAGCATCCTGATGCCCAGGGCCGCGAGCCGGCTGACGAACTCCGGCAGCCCCGTCTTGTCCGACACGCTAATCAGCGCCGTCTGAATCCTTGCCATCATGCTCTGCTCCCCCGGTCCAGATTCTCGATTCCAGGTCCCTGATTGCTCACTACCCGATCCCGGTCGCGCTAGAGAGCCGACACCACGCCCCGCCGCTTCTCGGCGCCGACGGTGGTCGCTCCCTCGTGGCCGGGCAGAAGGATCGTTTCGTCCGGCAGTGTGAATATCCGCTCTTCTATCGAACGCTTCAACTCCTCGGTGCTGCCGCCGGGCAGGTCCGTGCGTCCCACGTCGCCCTCGAAGATCAGGTCGCCGCAGAAGACGATCGGGGGATCCTCGTCCTCGACGAGGAGGCAGATGCTCCCGGGCGAATGACCCGGCGTCTCGATCACGCGCAGCGCGCATCCGCCCGCCCGCAACTCCTGGCCGTCCTCCAACAGGACGTCCGGCTCGGGCGGCCCAGCCTCCGCCCCCACCATGAAGGACGGGCTGCCGGAGGCCAGCGCATGCAGCTCCATGTCGTTCGCCCCAATGCACAGCTCGGCCTGGGGAAAGGCCTCCTTGACCTCGCCGTCGGCGCCCGTGTGATCGGGGTGGGCGTGCGTGTTGACGATGTAGAGCGGCTCCAGGCCCTCTTCGCGGCAGGCCCGGACGATCCGGTCCGGCTCGCCGCCCGGATCAACGATCAGGCCCTCGGCCGCATCCTCGCCCCGGACGAGATAGCAGTTGGTCTCCAGCCGTCCGACCGCCAGGCACATGATCCTCATCGGCTCCTCCCCCCGCCACGGGTCCCATCAGGCGCTTCCGTAGAACTCGTCCGCCACCTGCTCCACGTCGCACGGGCGCGATTCGCCACGCTGCGAGTTCGGCATGCCCACCACTTCGACCTCCTTGACGGGGTCCTCTTTCGGGTCGCTGGCGTGGGCGCGGTTCTGAAGGATATCGCGGCCGTAGACCTGTCTGAGCTCGCTGAGCCGCTTGCGAATGACCCTCAGGCCGTCGGCGCCCGAATACAGCAGCGCCATGCACATGCTCTCCTGGCCGTCCTGAGCGGACTGGCCAGTCTGCGGGTCCTTGCCGGTCATGTAGCGGATAAGCTCGTCGAACTCGGCCCCCGCGTTCAGGGCCTTGAGCTCCTCGGCCACCTCACTATAGAACGCGTCGGGAGGTTCCAGGCTGTCGAGGCGCTCGGCGAGGATGCGGTAAACCTCGTCCAGGACCCGCTCCTTCAGCTCGCTCGGCCCGGGCCTAACGCCCGCGCGAAAGATGCTGCGGGCCGCCCTTTCGGCCCTGATCGCCTGCCGGGGTTCGACTGTCCCGGCGGCGTTGGTTCCGAGGTCCTGCGCGGCGATCCTCGCAAGCTCCCCGGCACGGGAGACGATGCGCCGCGCGCTCTCCTCCACCATTCCCTTCAGTTGGCGCGTGAACTGCGGGACCTTGAGGGAGTAGAACTCCCTGGCCTGCTCGGGCGTGAACTGAAGCATCTTCGCGCCCGTGATATACATGCCGGTGCGCGCAAAGAAGTCGACCAGATTGCCCGGCAGCGGGTTGCGCCGGCGGAAGCTCTCGGGCTTCAGGATGACCATCGAGGTTTCCACTTCGGCCGGTTCGACCCCCTCGATGGCATCGAGCACATAGCCCCCGTCGCTGTGGGCGTGCCGGCGGAAGAGCTTCAGATGCGTTTCTGTCATCTCCAGCGTGGCGCCCGCGAGGACTGCCGGCTCGAAGAACGAGTCCCGGCGTTCGGGGGTTTGGAGTTTCTGAAGCTCGGGGTAGCGGGCCATAGCCTCCGCACCGAGGCGCCGAGCCTCGTGCACCTTTGGGTTGGACCAGCTCTCGGAGACGAAATCGCCGAAGGTCCCGCGCACGTCGTCCCCGTGCACGTCCTCGCCGATGTGCCCGACCGCGCGCACCAGTTCGGCCTGTGCGTTCGGTCCCCGGAACACCAGCAGAAGCAGCCGGTTGGAGATGCCCCGCACGTTGGGCCGGCTGAAGTTCTCCAGCACGTACTGGATGAGGACCTTCTGGTAGCGCAACGGGACCGCGCGTTCGGTGGGATCGTAGAGGCTGTCGCAGTAGTCCGTTATGAAGCTGCTGCCGGGTTTCGGGGCGTACATGCGGGCCGCCGCCAGGTGCACGTTGGCCCAAAGGAGCCTCGCAATGATGCCACCCGTTCGGCTCTTGTGCAGGCTGTAGGGCGTCACCAGCGCGTAGGCCACCTCGTCCTCTGGAAGCGACATCTGAGATCTCTCCTCCACCTGTTGCCTACCGCCTACGTCTCCGGGCGCTCCGTCGACCGCACTATAGCAGAGCCTATTTCCGCGCGCAAGCCGACGGGGGGGAAGGCAGCAGCCGATTGAGGGTCACGTATAGCGTGGGCACAACGATCAGCGTGAGCACCGTGGCGAAGGCGAGCCCGAACGTGACCGCTACGGCCATGCCGCGCCACCAGTCGCTGGACTGGCTGCGGGTGACCCATTCCATCACGTGGAAATCGTAGCTCACACCGGTCACCATCGGCATGAGGCCCAGTATCGTCGTGGCGGCCGTGAGGAGCACGGGGCGAAATCGC
>CAZXDF010000417.1:0-5166 GCA_964639345.1 uncultured candidatus Brocadiaceae bacterium
CATAGATCCTTCCGTCTGATGGACGCCATCGCCTACGCGCGCGGGCTCTCCGGATGGGGGCACCCGCAGAAGGTGTACCTCCACAGAGGTACGCCCGACGGATTCCAGGACGTATACCGGATCGATTTGACAAGGATTGCCTCGGCCGCGGAGCCCGACGTCCTCTTGCAGCCGGGAGACAGGATCATCGTGGGGACCGGCTGGGGTCGCAGGTTCATCGAGGGTCTCTTGCACTCTTTGGGATTGGTGCAAATAGCGCCGTTGCCGGGGGCCTGAACGAGGCGCAGCTCCTATCGCTGTGAGCTTGACGCCCCGAGTTGCGCCAAGTTACCGACGCTGCTCAAGAGAGGATAGCACAGCATGCAAGAGACACCGGGCAATGGATCCAACAACGGTGCGGGGATGGTGCCGGTCTACGGCGCCGGCCCGATTACGGAATCCCGCTACGGCATGGGCCAGGCACCGGTCTTGCAGGAGGCAGGCATTGATGTTCGCCAGTGCCTGGGTCTGCTGCGGGCGAGGTTCTGGACTGTCCTCGCCTGCCTGGTGGTCGTCTTTACCCTCGCGGCGGTGCGCACCTTCCGGGCCGCGCCAGTCTACGAGGCGTCAGCCCGGTTGCTCATCGAGCGGCGGTACACTGGGTTGACCCCGTTGGAAGGGGTCCGGGAGCGGGGGGAAGAGAACAACCTCGAGACCGAGGTGAATCTCATGACCAGCAGGGCGGTGCTGGAGGAGGCGCTCAAGGACGAGAGGCTCGCGAGGCTCTTCGGCGGCACCGACAGTGTAGACGCACCGCGTCCCGGCCTTTTCGCCCAGGCGGTGGGAGGGGTCCGCAACTTATTCGGTTCCGAACCAAACCGTCCGCTGGAGGCCTGGGAACGGCTCCAGAATGCGTTGAAGGCGCAGCGGGTCCGTGAGACGAATCTTGTCTATCTAAAGGCACGGGGCTCAGATCCCGTAGCGAGCGCCCTGGTCGCCAATGCCGTGGCCGAGGCATACGTGAGCCACACCGTCGCCCTGCGCCAGGCGAACGCCTTCGAGGCCTTTGAAATGCTTCAGGTGGTCAGAAAAGAGCAGGAGGTGGCGCTCACAAGCGCGGAAGACGCCCTGCTGAAGTACCGGAAGGAAGCCACAATCCCCCTGCTGGGTCCCCCGGGCGAGGGTAGCGCAGTGGTGGATCGGCTCAAGGCCCTGGACGATGAGTACACCGGGGTCCAGATGCGAAGGATAGAACTCAGCGTTGCGGCCAAGGCCATCGCACAGGCCCAGGGCAATGGCCAGGATGTGGATTCCCTGCTGGCCATTCGTGAGATCAGGGAGGATCCCGGTCTGGGCAACTTGCTCCAATCCCTCGACGATGAGTACAGGGCGATACAGAGCCGGCGGATCGAGCTCGACGCTGCTGCAGAGGCCATTGCGGAGGCCCAGGGGAGCAACGCGGGGGTCGCCGCGCTTCTGGCAATAGGGCTGGTGCGCGACGATCCGACCGCCGGGAAGGTTCGCGACCGGCTGGCGCAGGTGGAGATGGACATCGGGGCGGCACTGCGGGCGTTTGGCGAGAAGCATCCCCAGGTTGTCGGCCTGAGGGAGGAAAGGAACTATCTCGTGGCCCGGCTAGGCGAGGCTGTCGTGGGCGTGGCGGCGTCCATTGGGGCCGAGCAGCGGTTGCTCAGGAAGCGAGCGGCAGCCCAAAAAATGCACATCATGGACCAACTTCCGGAAGCAACCCGTTCCGCAGCGAAGGGCATTGAGACCGAGTACGCGCTGCTTCTGCAACGGGAGAAGGAGATCACACAGGCCCTGAAGGAGCAGAACCAGGTGGCTCTGGCGCAGGCCGGAAAGTCGCACGGATACCAGAGGCTCAAACGAGACATGGAGCGGCAGTCCCAGGTCTTCGGCGCCATCGTGGACCGGATGAAGGTGGCGGACCTGAGCAAGGACGTAGGCGTGACGAACATAAGTCTTGTCGATCCAGCGACCGCGCCTCGCACGCCGATCAAGCCCAACAAGAAGCGCGCCCTGGTCTTCGGAGGGTTGCTGGGGCTGATCCTTGGCGTGGGGGTGGCGTATCTCCTGGAACACCTGGACGATACCGTGAAGACACCCGAGGACGTGGAGAGAGGACTGGGCGTGCCCTGGCTCGGATACGTGCCGGAGATAGAAGCGGAGGGCGCCGGCCGAGTCGGGATGTCCAAACGTGCAACGCAGTCCATCACGGCACCATCGAGTTCGACGACCGAGAGCTTTCGCTCCATACGAACGAACATATATTTTAGCGGAGAGAAGGACGAGATAAAGTCGCTGGTCATCTCCTCCGCTGTTCCCAAGGAAGGCAAGACTGTCTTCTCCTCCAACCTCGCTTCAACGATCGCCCAGGATGGCAAGCGGGTGCTGCTGGTGGATGCGGACCTGCGGCGCCCATCCATTCATGCGGGCTTCGGCCTGGAACGAGGACCCGGACTGACCAACATGCTGGTGGAGGGCCGGCCTCTGGACGAACTGGTCAAGCACCCGCCCCAGGCGAGCAATGGCCAGTTCGAGAACCTTCACATCCTCACTGCCGGTTCCAAGACGCCTAACCCGGCGGATCTCCTGGGCGGGGAGGCCATGGCGAGGTTCGTCCGCGAGGCCCGGGAGACATACGACATGGTGATCTTCGACACCGCCCCGGCGATGTTCGTCGCTGACGCCGCGCCCCTGACCAGTGGCTGTGACGGAGTCATCATGGTCGTCAGAGCCGCCAGGACCAAGCGGGGCGCTGCGGACCGCGCGAGAAGGCAGTTGGAGGCGGTGAAGGGGAAGATCATAGGTGCGGTCCTGAACGGGGTCCGGCCGAGGGTCCTCCGAGGGTATGGCTACTCCCAGTACGGATACGGCACTTACTACTATGACTACCATCGCTACTGCGAGGAGTACGCGGACGAGCCGGAGGCAGTGGAGGCATAGCAGCCCGTGGCTAAAGTGGCTTCTTGCGCATCCGGGCTTTCTTCGGCTGGCTGAGAAGCCCGAATTCGGCACTCTCAGCGGGCCTGTTTGCTGGCTCAAGGGCGTACGACGACTTCTGCCACGGGCTGATAGGCGCCGGCGCGCGACGCGATCCTCGCCGGTCTGGGGGGACATCGGACGGGCGTCAATATGTCTTGGGTCCAGGGAATGGAGCTGGCGAAGCTGATCCATGTGGACTGAACGACTACTTTCGAGACTGCTTGCGGGCACGATCATTGCAGCACTGGCCTTCGCCCCCCTGGCATTCGGAGCCGTGGAGCCGTGGGCGTATTCGGTGCTGGCCGTGCTGGCTTACACCGCGCTTGCCCTCGCCTGCGTGCGGGCGGCGGTGAGGCGTTCTGCCAGCGGGTTCGCAACTCCGATCTTGCTGCCTGCGGGGCTCGCGCTGCTCCTGGTGGCAGTGCAGTACGCGGAATGGCCTGTCGGGATTCTCAAAGCCGTCAGCCCTGAGGCAGCGCGGTTCTACGCGGGCGCAGCCGCCTTGACCGGGGTGGAAGGAGAGGCAGCCGGGTTCGCGCCTTCGCTGTATCGCCATGCCACGCGTGATGCCCTGATCCGCCTCTCCTCTTACGTAGCTTTGTTCCTGGCGACGTGCGCGTACGTGCGGACGCGCAAGCACATAAGCACGATCGCCGGCGCAATAGTGACCGTCGGATTCGCCGTTTCGCTCATTGGGATAGTGCAGAACCTCGCGGGGACGAGGAAGCTCTACGGGTGGCGGGAGTTGACGCGCGGGGGCGCGTTGTTCGGGCCATTTGTGTCCCGCAACCAGTTCGCGAGCTATGCGGGCGTCTGCCTGTTTGTGGGCTTGGGGCTCTTGCTGGCACACGCGGCGCATGCCGCCGGCTCGACGCGGAGATGGAGGGAAGGTCTGCAGCGGGTCTTGACATGCCGTGCGCATCGGGACTTCCTGGTAGCCTTCGCGGTGGGGCTCATTGGAGCGGCGGTCATCTGGTCCCTCTCGCGCGGGGGCATCCTCTCGCTCGTGCTCTCCTTCGCAGGGGTCTTCCTGGCCGCTCGTTTGACACGTTTCGTGGGGGGCAAGCAACTGTATGTTGCCGCAGTGTGCCTGGTGATCGTGGCTTGGGTCACCTATCTGGGTTGGGACTCCGTGGTGAAGCGGGTATCCACGCTCGATGAGGTGGCACGGGACCCGCTGGCGACGTGGCGATGGCGGATCTACTCAGATGCGGGCCGCATGAGTCTGAGGTTCCCCCTTCTGGGGACGGGCGCAGGGACATTCCTTTCCGTCTACCCCTTCTACCGAACCCTGCCCACCGATGCGATCACGGTGAGTCCGCACAACGAATACCTTCACGTGCTAGTGGAGACCGGGTTTGGCGGACTTGCCATTCTGTTGCTGACCATGGGACTCATCTACCGAAGGGTGTGGCGGGGGCTCTCGGACAGGCATTATCCCTTCGCGCGGGGTTTCCTGGCCGGAGGAGTGGGCGCACTCCTGATGGTCACCCTGCACTCGTTGGTTGACTTTCCGATGCGTTCTCCTGCTATCGCGGCCACCATGGCGGTGACGGCGGCGCTTCTCTATCGGGCCACAACCATCAAGGGCGATCGGAAGTCGGTCCCTGGCGCGCTGCACGCCGATCCCGGCGGGAATCCAGTGGGGGAGGGCGCTGACGGGGATCCTCCCGGAGAAACAGGCGGTGAAGCCGTTCGGCGACTCACGGAGAACATTCCTGCAAGCGTCCGGCCGGGCGGATGGGTCGCGGCGAGCTGTGTGTAGCGATGGCGGGTCTCGTTGTCGTGGGCGTGCCGTGGGCATATTTATGCCACATCGCTCTGAAGCCCCTTCGAGGGCAGTTGCTGGGCCGTGCCGTGGAGCGCGCGCAGAAGAACCTCACGCCCGATCGTGGGAACGTGCAGGCTTTCGTAGATGATGCCGAAACGCGCGCTCAGGGGCATTCCCCGGACGATGCGCAACTGTATGCAAGCCTGGCCGATCTGTGCGGCAAGGCAGCGGCAGAGGCTCGGGACCCCCTGACGGTCCTCAACCTGGCCGCCAGGGCTCTGAAGCTCCGCAAGGCGGCCGCGCAGCTCGAGCCGTTGAACGCCGATCATCCATTTGCGATGGCCATGGCCTATCTCGGCTTTCGGCGATTGGATTGGGCCCGGCTTCAGGCCGACGGCGCGTGCAAGCTG
>CAZXDF010000418.1:0-7567 GCA_964639345.1 uncultured candidatus Brocadiaceae bacterium
ATGGACACGCCCGACCGCGAGCAGTGGAAGATGGAGGACCCGACGGAAGATTTCGACGTGCCCATGACCGATCTGCCCGACGAGCTGGAGGACCTGATCGGGGACCTGATGGAGGAGGAAGAAGAGCTCCTGGAAGAGGCCGAGGACGCCACCAGCGGGTGGCTCGACAGCATGGACAAGGGCGCCGGCTGGGACACGGCGGACGGCCCCATCAGCAACATGAGCGCCAAGGGCGTCACGGGCAATCGGCTGCCGAGCGACATCGAGATCGGCGGCCGGGCGGGCGAGGGCCGAACGGGCAAGTCGCGCGGCCAGCACGTGGAAGAGACGGCCACGGGCAAGGGTGGCCGCAAGACGCCGACCCGGCTCACTCCCGACCCGTTCGAGGCCGGCGCGGTGAAGGACACGAGCGCCGACCCCGCCACGGGCTCGACCGGCGGCGGCAAGGTGAGCGGGGCGGGCGCGGAGGGCCTCCACGGACCCATACCCCCGGCCCTGCAGGACAAGCTCAAGCGCCTCGCCGCGCAGCAGCGGCAGCTCATCGACGGGGCGCAGCGGCTGGACTTCGGCCTGAAAAAGTACCGCTACCCGCGCGGGCGGCTGCCCTCGACCATCGGGATGATGGAACAGATCCAGCAAGAGCTCGAAGCCGGCGGCTACGTCGCCACGGCGGGGCGCAGGGAAAAGACCGTGCTCTCCAACCTGCGCGAGCTTAAGGAGCTGGTGGACAAGCAGAAGGAGGTGCGCCGCGACCGAAGCGCCCTCCTGCCAAAGGAGCTGCGGGACGAGATATCTTCCGGCCTCCAGGAAGAGGTGCCGCAGCAGTACCGGGAGATGGTCGAGAGCTACTTCCGCGCGCTCTCGGAGGCGGGTTCAGCGAAGTGAAAGGCGAGGGCGGGGTAATGGGCCGGATGCGACAGACAGTGGCGGTCCTCATCGTCGCGGCGCGCTTGATGTGTCCGGCCGGGGCCGGAGTCGAGAAGGTCCCGGAGGGCGGCAAACGCCCGGCCAAGGCCGGGTTGATCGCCCCGGACGGCGTTCGCTTCGCAAGCGAGGCGGTTCGGGACCTGATGAAGAAGAAGCCCCTCTCGGGCAACCTGATCCGGAATGCCAGCTTCGAGAAGGGCAAGTACTGGCCGGAAGGGTGGGACCCGGTCGACCGGCTGGGCACGCACTGGATGGACGGCGGGACGCACGGGAAGCGCTACGTCAGGCTCTATACGAAGATGCTGGACGCCCAGTGGGTGCTGTGGAACGAGAAGGTGCTCGCCATCGTGAAGGAGGCGCGGAAGAAGACGGAAGGGAAACCGCAGACGCTGCCCAAGAACCCCCTCCCCGACCCGCCGAAGCCCGTGCTCTCGAAGCCGCCCTATTATGACTCGGTGGGCGGCATCAGCGGCATCCACTACCGGAGCGATTTCATCCCGTGCAAGCCAGGCGCCATCTATCGCTTCAGCGTGGACGCCCGCACCGATGCATCGGGCGGCCCCGGCCCGAAGGTTTTCATAAAGGGGTTCATCGACCAGAAGCGCAAGACCGAAGGGGGCGCCGTGGTGGTGCTGAAGCGCAACGCCTATCGGGCGCCGCTGAATCTGAAAGGCTGCGGGAAGGCGTGGAAGCGTTTCGCGCGCGAGTTCCATCCGGCGCGGTCCAAGTCCACCTTCAAGGGCAAACCGATCCAGCCCGAGTGGCTGCGCGTGGAGCTTTACGCCTACTGGACCGTGGGGAACTACGACTTCGACAACGTCCGGCTGGAAATAGTCGGCCACGAGAAGATCGTGCACAAGGCGAAACCCCAACCGCCAGCCGAAACGAAGCCGCCCAGGGAGCTCGGCGAGGACGAGTTCCCGATCTTTAAGTAGGGCGGGCGACCGAGGAGAAACCAAGCAGCCATGCGCCACCCAGGCAGGCACCGGTGCGGCCTCAATCCGTACGTCAGGCGGGGGGTGATCGCGTGCCTGTGCGCCCTCGGTGCGCTATGTATCGGCGGTCCCGCAGCGGCGCAGCAAGAGGAGGGTCCCACGTGGTGGGACCGGGCCTGGCAGTTCCGAAAAGTTCTCGCCGTGCCGGAAGACGGGGCGAAATCCTGCCGCCTGTGGATACTGACCGGCGAGCGGGCGCGCAAGGACGGCCGCGACATCCGCGTGGTGGGGCCGGCGGGCGAGCCGGCGCCATTCAGCATCGTTCACTCCACGCCCGAAGGCCGCCACCTGATAAGTTTCGACCTCGCCGATGGCGCGGCCGAGGGCGAAGCGAGCGGGGCGCCTTACGCCATCTACTTCGGCAACCCGCGCGGCGCATCCTCGATCAGCGCCCTGCCGCGCGCCGGCCTGATGCTTGAGACCCGGGCCATACCGGAGCCGGGGACAGCCGACGTCTCCTCCTGGAAGGGCGCCCAGGAGACGCTGCGCAATGCGAAGACGCTCTACGGCCGCGACTTCCACCATGCCATCTTCGACGCCCACAACCCGTTCGGCCCGCAGTCGGACTACGTCAGCCATTACTACGGTTACCTCCAGTGCGCCAAGGGCGGCAAGTATCGCTTTGCCACGGTCAGCGACTCCGCCTCGTTCCTGCTCATCGACGGCAAGCTCGTGGCCGAGTGGCCGGGGCGCGGGCACAAGATCCAGAAGGGCCGGCGCGGCGAGCACAGCGGGACGGTGCAGTTGGAGGCGGGCGTCCACCGCATCCGTTATGTGGCCTTCTCCTTCGGGGGACCAAGACGCGCGGCGGCGGCCTGGGTGCCGCCTGGAGTTGACGCCAGAGGCTGGAAGATCATCCCGTCCTCGGCATTCACGCCGGCTGCGGAGGCCCTGGTGGTTGAATGCAATCAACTCGGCCGGTCCGTCTGCGCAGACTTCGGGTGGCAGCCCCACCAGTACCTGGAGGTCGGCGATGCGCGAATGGTCACCATCGAGTTCACCAGTTACAGTGCGGCAGCCAAGGGCGCGATCGTCCGCTACGAATGGGACTTCGGCGACGGGCAGAAGAGCGCCGCCGAGAGCCCGGTGCACGCGTTCCTCGCGGGCGGCGTCCACAATGTGAGACTCACCGTCCGAACGGACGCCGGCGCAAGGAGCGCCTTCGCGGCGCGGGTGGACGTGCGGCCCATCTATGGCGACCTGAACTTCTCGCGGCGAAAGAGGGAGAGGTTCCTGGGCCTGGTCAAGGGCTACAAGTTGCCCGCCCTCCCCACGCGACACCTGCTGGCGTACCGGGAACTGATGAGCGGGTCGGAGAGGCGTCGGGAGGCCTTCGAGGCGTGCGCGGAACTCGACGAGCGCCGCGACGAACTGGAGCCCCTCCAGCTCTACGAGGTCGCCATGAACCTGGGGGCCTACTACCTCGACCCGCTCGATGAGTGGGAGCCGGCGGAGAGGTACTTCCGGCTGGCGCTGGACCAGGTCGAGGAGGGCGCTGCCGAGCGCCGGTTCGAGGCCCGCTTTCGCCTGGCGGAACTCTACTTCCTCCACAAGGGCGACCTGGAACGCGCCCAGTTGGAGTACGAGGCCCTGCGGCGCGATTTCCCGCGGGCGAATGCCGAGCGGCGGCGGCAGGCGCTCATTCGCCTGGGGGACATCCAGCGAAGCCGCGGCAAGCCCCAGGATGCGCGGCGGATCTATGAGGAGGCCGAGGCCGACGCGCGGTTCGCCCTCAAACAGCCCCGTGCCATTGCGGAGGGGCAATTCCGCCAGCGGGCCGAGGCGTTCCTTCGCGTGGGCGACGGCGAGCGAGCGCTGGAGGCGGTGGACGAATGGGAATGGCGCCTGCCCACGCGCCGGCTCGATGGCGAGGGGTTCGTGCTGCGAATGAAGGCCGGCCTGCTCCTGGGCGATCTCAAGGAAGTCGGCAAGCAGGCCGAGACCTACATCGGCTTTGCCAATGAGGCGGACTACCTGCCGCAGGTGCACGTGCTGGCCGGGGAGGCTGCCTATGACCTGGGAGACCTGCAAGGCGCTCGCGAGCACTGGCAGGCGGTGCTGGACAGGTGGCCCAAGTCGCCATTCGCCAAAGACGCCGAGAACGGCCTCTACGGCCTGGACCGCGGCGGTTGAGCAGCCCGGCTCCCCCGAGCGAATAATGCCGGCGAACAGAGAGAGAGGAAGCTGCATGACCTCACGAGAAAGGATTCTGACTGCGTTCGAGCACCGCGAGCCCGACCGCGTGCCGGTGGACTTCGGCGGGCACCGATCCTCGGGCATCATGGCCATCGCCTACGCCGCGCTCAAGCGCCACCTCGGCATCAGCGAGGGCGACGTCTACGTCTTCGACCTCATCCAGCAACTCGCCATCGTGGAGCCGGCCGTGCGGGAGCGCTTCGGCGCGGACGTGGTGCAGATGGCGCGGGGCTTCGCGACCGAGGGGAAATGCTGGAGCGACTGGGTGCTGCCGGACGGCACGCCCTGCAAGGTGCCCGCGCACATCAACCTGGGCCGCGAGGGTGACGACTGGTACATATATGCGCGCGACGGCGCGCCGATCGGCGTGCAGAGGGCCGGTTCGCTCTATTTCGAGCAGATATGCTGGCCGCTGATGGACTCGGAGGATCGGGATTTCGAGGACCTGGCGGGATGTTTCGATAAGGTCATCTGGTCGGCGGTAAGGGCGCTGCCGCCGCCCATCGGCCTGGAAGGGGAAGGGCTTGCGGGTCTCAAGGCCGGGGCGGCCGGGCTGCGGGCCTCGACCGACCGGGCCATCGCGGGGCTGTTCGGGGGCAACCTGCACGAGTTCGGCCAGATGCTCTTCCGCATGGACAACTACCTCGCCCTGCTGCTGGAGGACCCCGTGCGCGTGCACCGGTTCCTGGACCGGCTCGTCGAGCTGCACATGGAGAACCTCGAGAAGTACCTCGGCGCCGTGGGCGGGTCGATCGACGTGATCCAGTTCGGAGACGATCTGGGGATGCAGACCGGCCCGCAGATTTCGCCGCGCACCTACGATGAGTTCTACAAGCCCCGCCACGCCGCCCTGTGGGCCCGGGCCAAGGAGCTGGCGGACGTGAAGGTGATGCTGCACTGCTGCGGCGGGGTCTACGAGTTGATGCCGGGCCTTATCGAGGCGGGCCTCGATGCCATCAACCCCGTCCAGACCACCTGCACCGGGATGGAACCTGCGCGGCTCAAGGCGGAGTTCGGCAGGGACGTCGTGTTCTGGGGCGGCGGGTGCGACACGCGACACGTCCTGCCCAAAGGCACGCCGGATGAGGTGCGCGCGCACGTGCGGCGCATGGTGGATATCTTGGCGCCCGGCGGCGGTTTCGTCTTTCAGCAGGTCCACAACATCCAGGCCGACGTGCCGCCGGAGAACGTCGTCGCCATGTTCGAGGCGGTCAACGAAGCCTGAGCAGCCCGGCCGGCTCTACAGCAGCTTCAGGCCAAGCCGCGCCGCGTGCTCGCAGGCCTCGCGGAACTCCTCCGGCGTGGGCCGGCGGGCGATGGCCGGGAACTCATGGGCGCGGTAGGCGGGGCGGTACTGGTCCATGACGTTGACCCACGAGCGGGGCGATATCTCGCCGGCGATGAAGTCGAGCATTTCCCTGCTGCCGGCCACCCCGCCCGGCATGACGAGGTGCCGGATGAGCAGCCCGCGCCGGGTCACCCCGCCGACGACCTCGAGGTCGCCGACCTGGCGGTGCATTTCCCGCAGGGCCGCGCGCATTATGTCCGGGTAATCCGGCGCCGCCGAATAGCGCCGGGCTTCCTCTTCGTCCCAGTACTTCGCGTCGGGCATGTATATGTCCACCGTGCCCTCCAGGAGCCGCAGCATCTCCAGGCCCTCGTAGCCCCCGCAGTTGTAAACGACTGGCACGCGAAGGCCTGCGACGCGGGCGAGGCGGACGGCCTCCATGAGCCATGGCGCCACGTGAGTGGGGGTGACGAAGTTGATGTTCTCGCAGCCGCGGGCCTGGAGCTGCCCCATTATTCGGGCGATCTGCTCCGGCGCGGCGGCGGCGCCCTCCCGGCCATGGCTGATTGAGGCGTTCTGGCAGAAGACGCAGCCCAGGTTGCATCCGCCCAGGAAGATCGTGCCGGAGCCGCCCCGCCCCACCAGCGGCGGCTCCTCGCCGTAATGCGGACCGGCGCTGGCCACCAGGGGCAATTCCCTCACGCCGCAGAAGCCCGCTTCGCCGCCCGGTCGGTCCACGCGGCAGTTGCGCGGGCACACGCGACAGGGGCTGGCGAGGCCGTAGGCCCGGCGGATCGTATCCTCAGCTGGCAGCAAGTCCGTGCTCATGGCGTTCCAGCACGATACAGCAGCGGCCGGGGCGGTGCAACCGCCTCTGTTGGTAAAGACCCGACCTTCCTGGCCCGAGCCCATGTCAAACTCTAAGTGCTTCCGGCCTTCGTAGCCGAAGCTACTTCGGCGGAGTAGGCGAGTGCTGAGTCTTTGCCTCCATCAACAAGACCAGTTGCACTGGTTGCCTATATCAACAAGACCAGTTGCACTGGTTGCCTCTATCAACAAGACCAGTTCCACTGGTTGCACCGCCCCAGGGTCCGGGAAATCCCCACTTGATTCCAGGGTCCCAAACCGTCAGAATATAGGCATGGACAAAGGGGAAGAGGCCACCGCCGAGGCCGGTTGCGGCCAGCAGGAAGGGCCCGGGTTCGAAGAAGCCCTGGGGCGTCTTGAGGAGATCGTGGCGGAGCTGGAACGGGGCAATACGTCCCTGGACAAATCCCTGGCGTTCTACGAGGAAGGCATACGGGCCTACAAGACATGCCACCAGATGCTCCAGGAGGCTGAGGGAAAGGTCGCGAAGCTCGTCCAGACGCTGGAAGGAACGCTCAAGGAGGAGCCGATTGACCTTCCGGAGGAGGAGTGAGAGTGATGCAATCACTCTTGTTGATACAGGCCATAAGGAGGAGCCGATTGACCTTCCGGAGGAGGAGTGAGAGGGTGCGCGGCCTGTCACTCGCCCGGAGACAGGGGGTATGAAAAAGGTCGTAATCTGTGCCAACAAGAACAAGCCGCACATGCTGGAAGCTGTGCGGGAACTCGAGCCGTGGCTGCGCCGGCGCGCCGAGGTTTTCGAGGACCGGGAGGACCGGCCCGATTGGGAAGGCGGGCCTGTCGATTTTGTGGCGGCCTTCGGCGGAGACGGCACGGTGCTGCGGGCGGCGCGCAAGTTCAGCGCGCACAAGGTGCCCATCGTGGGCATCAATGTGGGCAAGCTCGGCTTCCTTACCGAGACTACCGCCGACCAGTCCCGGGAGGTGCTCGCGGACGCGCTCGAAGGGCGCTATGAGCTCGCCGAGCGCATGATGCTGCACTGCCGGCTGGAGCGGGGCGGCGAGGTGCTGGTGGAGACCCTCGGCCTGAACGACGCGGTCATCAGTCGCACGTCGTTCTCGCGGCTGATAACCATCGACTTCCTGGTTAACGGGGAGCTGGTCACCACCTACGGGGCCGACGGCCTCATAGTGGCCTCGCCCGTGGGTTCCACTGCCCACAGCCTTGCTGCCAGCGGTCCCATCATGCATCCGGACATGGAAGGGTTCGTCGTCTGCCCGATTTGCCCTCACACGCTGAGCAACCGGCCGATCGTGCTCCCGGCGCAGGCCAA
>CAZXDF010000419.1:0-10578 GCA_964639345.1 uncultured candidatus Brocadiaceae bacterium
CGTGCCCGCGTCTTGTCACTGGCGAAAGCGGGTCGCGTGTGATTGGCAGGGCCGAAGGGGAGGGCGTGCGCAGTCTTTCATGCGGACGAAGATTCCCGGGAGGGGGCTTCTGAGACCTGGGAGACGGAATACCAGCGTTGCGAGCGCAATCCGCAGGCGAATCTCGACTGCATCGATTGCGACACCGAGAACCCCGTGATGGCCTGCAACGACTGCAAGACCCTCTACATGTGGAAGCCGATGGATGGCTGCGGCGAGTTCAGGTTCTTCGTCCCGCTCACCGACGGGATCGTGCGCCAGATCCCGCCGACGCACATAGCACACTGAACAAAAGGGTTGCTCTCCCTCGTTTTCTTCGTACAATGGCCAGCGGCCGACAGCGAATCGAGTTCAGGAGAATGCAGCGATGCCAGAGCCGAGACTGAAGTCCCACAAACGCTACATCTTCTACCGCTTTTTCTGTCCCCTGGCAATCGCTGCCGCGCCTGTCTCCTTCTTTGGACTGGTGTTCTCGATGATCAATGGGGGCTCAGTTCCGCTGTATGCGGTCGTCAACTTCGCGGGCCTATTGCCGGCATTGTGGATGCTTAACAATCTGATGGTATTCCCGTTTGACTACAGTATCTTCGGGCGCTACGAAAGAACCCCTTTCCCGGAGGAAGAGCCCCTCACTATGCATTTCTCCCTCTTCGGAAGGGTAGGACCTTGGCCGATGTGGGGCCCCTGCACGTGGTACGTGTTCCCCTCCGGGCTCGGGGTTTCCGATCCTGTCTACGGCAGGGCTTTCATGCCTGTGGAACATATCCTCAGGCTCGAAAAGGGCTACTTCCTCGGCGGCGCAAAACTGATACATAACAGCCCCGAGTTTCGAAGCCGCGTCATCTTGCCCATCAGTTGGGTTACAAAGGCTGTGGAAAGCATCCTGGCGGCACGGCACGCACGCGCGGACGCCGGTTAGACCGAAGCCGTGCCAGTAGGCTCGGCGGAGACACTCGGCCGCAGCGTTCCGGCGCGTTTTCGGTTTTCCCGAGGCCGCTCAGGCGATAAGATAACGCCACGAACAAGGGTCCGCCCAAGTCTGTCAGGAGGCGTTGGAGGGCGATGACGCAGGGCCGGGATGAGTCGGTGAGGCCGGTGGCGATGGCCATCGGCGCGCATCCGGACGACATCGAGTTCATGATGGCCGGGACCCTCCTGATGCTGAAAGACGCCGGGGCCGAGAGCCACATGTGGAACCTGGCCAACGGGAATTGCGGGACGGCGGTGCACGAGCACGAGGAGATCATCCGCCTGCGCTGGCGGGAGGCCCGGGACGCGGCCCGCACTGCGGGCGCCGCGATCTACCCCCCGCTGACCAATGACATCGACCTCTCCTACGAGAAGGGCCTCCTGGCCAAAGTCGGGGCGGTCATTCGGCAGGTAAAGCCGCGCATCCTCCTCGTGCCGTCTCCCGTCGACTACATGGAGGACCACCAGAACGCCGGCCGCCTGGCGGTGAGCGCGGCGTTCTGCCGGGGCATGAGGAACTTCCCCACCGACCCGCCTGCGCCGCCCTGGGACGGCGAGATGGCCGTCTACCACGCCATGCCTTACGGCCTTCGTGACCCGCTGCGGCGGCGCATTCGGCCGGGACAGTATGTGGACGTGGGTCCGGCCCTGGCGACGAAGCGCGCCATGCTGGCCTGCCACCGCACGCAGAAGGAGTGGCTCGACGTGAGCCAGGGGCTGGATGCGTACCTGACGGCGATGGAGGAGATGTGCAGGGAAGTGGGCCGGATGTCCGGCCGGTTCGAGTATGCCGAAGGCTGGCGTCGGCGCCTGCACCTGGGGTTCGCCGCCGATGCGGACCGCGACCCGCTGTCGGAGCTGCTGTGCGAGTCGTGCTGGACGGACCCGGCGCATGAGGACTCCCTCGGTTAGAAACCTTGGAGGAAACAATCGACCATGGCACGCCCGATCAGCAAGGTTGCCCCCGAATGGTGGGACTATACGACGCTGGACCCCGAGATACTTGACGATGCCGCACGGGTGGACGAGGAAGGCCTGCTGCAACTTGCGCGGCCGGGGTTCCGGGTGAGCTACTACGAGACGCTGGAGGAGTTCTACCTCGCCGAGGCCCTCGAGTACATCGACGCGTGGCGCCTGGCCACGCCGGACAACCCGGCGGGCATCTGCGGCCCCATCGGCCCCACGGAGCAGCTGCCCCTGGTGGCCCGCATCGTCAACAGCCTCGAACTGAGCCTGCGCGAGGCGCACTTCTGGGGCATGGACGAGTGGGTCCAGGACGGCCGCCCGGTGCCCGCCACGCACGCCCTCTCGTTCGCCAGGGCCGACTTGGAGCTTTGCTTCAACCGCATCGACCCGAAGCTGCGCATGCCGGAGTCCCACCTCCATTTCCCCACGGGCGACCTCGAGGCATACAGCCGCAGCTACGACGAGGTCCGTTGCGTCCTCATGCAGGGCGGCCAGGGCGAGGTCAAGCACTGGGCATTCAACGACCCGCCGCGCCGCGCCGGCGATTACGTCGGCGAACCCCCGCCGCCCGGAGAGTACCGCAAGCTCAAGACCCGCGTGGTCGACCTGCACCCCATGACCATCATCCAGAACGCCCGTACCTCCGGCGGCGGCCAGGTGGCGATGGTGCCGCTGCAGGCCGCCACGGTCGGTCCGGTGGAGACGTGGAAGGCCGAGAAGGTCTCCATCTGGCAGGCCGGCAGCCACGACAACCCGTTCGGCATGCGCCTGACCGCGCTGATGATCTCCAAGAAGATGCCCGACGCGGCCGTGCCCATGAGCCTGCTGGCCGACCACCCCAACGTGCACTTCCACTACTACCGGCACGGCATCGGCACAGTTGGGGCAGAGATGCACTGAGGCCCGGCGGGGGGACGGGCTGCGGATCACGGGGGGCTGAAGGGAGCATTCCGCAAGGGCGAAGCACGTAAGCCTGCGCAAACGGGAGCGGCCACATGAGAGTATTACGCCGGGGACCTTGTCGCGCGTTGGCGATGTGGGTCGGCATGGCGCTCGCCCTGGCGGCCGCAGGCTGCGGCGGGGCGCGGCGTTCCGGGCCGGCCGAGCCGCCGCTTGAGGGGCGGGAGGCTGCCCTCGTCCGCCGGGCCAGAGTGCAGCGGATCACCGATGAGTCGGACCTGCCGCAGGGGCCGGGCGCCGAGGGGCAGGTCGGGGACTACCTCATCGAGAATGCCCTTGTGCGCTTCGTGGTCGGTGGCGAGGGGCGGGGCGGAACCTCGCCGCAATATGAGGGCGCGCTGATCGATGCCGCTGTGCGGGGAGGTGAGGACCGCCTCCGCTTGCTGGCGTCTCAGGTCGGCGGCGCGGGTGCGGGCGACCTGGTGTGCGATGAAGTTTCTGTCATCGCCCCGTCCGGGGAGACAGAGCGCGCGTCCCTTCAGGTCAAGGCCCATCTCGCAGGCGATGCCGACGTGCGCGTGCTTACCACCTACCGGCTCGCGCCCTCCGAGCGAGACCTCACGATCGTCACCGATGTGGAAAACGGCTCGGAACGCACCCTCGCGCAGGTCGCCCTCGGAGATGTGATCTACCACGGTCGCACGGAGCGGTGCGCACAGGGGCTTGGGCTTGCGCCCCTGGGTCGGCCCGGTTCGACGGGGTGGCTTTCGTTCTTCGGCGGCGGCTACGCGTGGGGGCTTAGGTCTGCCGATGGCCTCCCGGCCGAGAGCTTCCACGAGCGAGGCCGCTCCCGGCTTGTCTATGCCGAGAAAACAATCCCCGCGGGCGAGAGTCGCACCTACACCCGGGTGCTCACGGTCCGCGCGGGCGACCCGGCGCTCATCGCCTCGCTGGCTCCAGTCCCCAGCGGAACGCCGGTCGGCGCGCTGACGGTTCGCGTGGTGGAGATCGGGTCGGAGAGGCCCGTCGTCGGGGCCTACATCAGCCTTGCGTCCAGACAGCTTGGGGCGGCCGCGCTCGGGATAACCGACGGGCGGGGCGAGGCCTCGTTTCGACTGCGCGAGGCACACTACGAACTTACCTGCCGCGCGCCGGGCCGCAGCACGCTTCAGTTGCCCCTGGGCATCTCGGGCCGCGTGAGACAACTGGCGACTCTCCAGATGTCGCGCCGGGCGGTGGTGCGCGTGCGCGTGCGCGAGGCCACCCCGGACGGCCTTCGGCCCACGAGCGCCCGAATCACGGTCCATCCCGGCTCCGCCAATGTCGGGCGGCCTGTCGGTCGGCCCCTCTTCTCGGGCGCGGGCGGCGGCCGCACCGCCCTCGTGCCGGAGAGCGGCGAGATTCCCCTGCCTCTGGCTCCGGGTGTGGGGCGCTTGCCGGCGACCTACCGGCTGGTGGCTTCCAAAGGCTCTCAGCATGAGCTTGCCGAGGCTCTCGTTCGTGTCGCGCCGGGCAAGACCATGCGGGTGGAATTCACGCTGCGACGCGTGGTCGATACGTCGGGTTGGGCGGCCGTGGACTTTCTCCAGCGTTGTGACGAGGCGCCTGACTCGGCGCTGAAACTGGAAGAGAGGGCGCTGCTAAACCGGGCCGAGGGCCTTGACGCGGCGGTGCTGGTTCGGCATTGGCCTACCGGCCCGCGACAGGCCGGGGCGGAAGCGACCGGGCGCGGCCTCTTGCCCGCGCTTCGCGTCGCCACGCCCCATACACGGGGCTTTACCGTCCTGCCGCTGTCCGACGAAATGGCCACCGGAGCGGTCATGCTCACGCCGCCGGCGCGCTGGGGCAAGGGCGCGGAGGAAGTGTTCGGAGGACTGCGGGCATTCTTCCCACGTGCGTTGTTCTGCTTGGACGCCCCGGCGGACGATGCGCAGCCATCCGAGCACTTCGATGCCGTCTTTCTCCTGACGGGTGGCGATACGCTGAAGGCGCGCAGGCACCTGAAGCGCTGGTTTGGGCTTCTGAACCGCGGGCGGCGGATCGTGGCGCTGGGGGGCAGCGGCTCGGGCTCGGCGGGGGATTTGCCGGCACTGAGCGCGCGCACTTTCGTCGCAACCTCCGCCGAGGGGGGGAACCTGCGCGAGGTGATCCGCTCGCTCGGGCAGCGGCCGAACGCCGTCGTCAGCAACGGACCGTTCCTGGAGGTCACCGCGAACGGGCAGCCGATCGGCAGCACCGTGCGTTCGGATGGCGGCAGGGTCAACGTGCGGGTTCGGGTGCTGGCCCCGGAGTGGATGGACGTGGCGCGGGTGCGGGTCTTTTCTAACGGCGCCATCGCCCACGAGCTGAAGGTCGGCAGCCGTGAGGGCGCCCTGGCGCTCGAACGCACCGTGGAGGTCGCCGCCGAGCGCGATGGCTGGATCGTCGTCGTCGCCACGGGTGACAGGGCCATGACAGCCGCCTATTCCGATGAGGACGGGCTGGGCGCGGTGCCCTTCGCCGTGACCAACCCTTTCTGGATCGACGCCGACGGCGATGGGCTGGTGAGCCTCGGGGGGCAATGATGAGACCGCTTCCCACTTGACGGGTGCCCTCCCGGTCCGTACTCTGTGCGCGCTGGGACCTGTGCTGCGTGATACCTTGAGGCGGTCGCATTCCATTTCAATCAAGGAGCTGCCGAATGTGCGAGAACGTGAACGTGACGGTCTGGAATGAGGGTCGGCACGAGAAGTCGGACGAGCGGGTCGCCAAGATCTACCCCAATGGCATGCACGGCGCCATCGCCGCCGCCCTCGAGGGTCAGCCGGGCATCATCAAGGTCCGCACGGCCACCCTCGACGAGCCCGAGCACGGGCTCACCGACGAGGTGCTGGCCGACACGGACGTGCTCACCTGGTGGGGCCACGCCGCGCATGGAGAGGTGCGGGACGAGATCGTCGCCAAGGTGCACCGGCGCGTGATGGAGGGCATGGGGCTGATCGTCCTGCACTCGGGCCACGTGTCGAAGCCGTTCATGAAGCTCATGGGCACCGGCTGCATGTTGAGGTGGCGCGAGGCGGCCGAGAAGGAGCGCCTCTGGGTGGTCAGCCCCGGGCATCCGATAGTTGAGGGCATCGGCGACTACATCGAGCTTCCGCACACGGAGATGTACGGCGAGCACTTCGACATCCCGGCGCCCGACCAACTCGTGCTCGTGAGCTGGTTCGAGGGCGGGGAGGTCTTCCGCAGCGGATGCTGCTTCTACCGCGGGATGGGCAAGATCTTCTACTTCCGCCCGGGGCACGAGACCTTCCCGATCTACCACAACCCGCAGGTGCAGCAGGTAATCTACAACGCCGTGCGCTGGGCCGCGCCGGTCGAGAGGACGGCGCCCGTGCAGGGCAACGTCAAGCCGCTCGAAGAGATCGCCGAGGGCTGAACCGGCGGGGTTCGGCAGACGGTTGCATCCAGCGGGGATAGTGTGCCCGCTCATCCTCGTCTCCGTGCGGATTGCTCCCGCTTTCTTGCTTGCGCAGCCGGTCGACGGCGCTATAATACAGATGTATCGTATCCGACCGACAAACGGGGACAATGCGGCGTGACGGACTCCGAAGAGCTACGCAGGCGGCTGGAGGCCAAGAAACACGAGCGGCCCGGGGAGGGCGCGGGCCGCGAGGGCGAGCAGCAGGAGATTCGCCGCGCAGTCCGCGGAATGCGCGAGCGCGGCAGCGAGCGGCGGATGCGGCCCCTTTACTATCGCCGCAACCTCCCGCAGCATGAGCCAACAAGACCTGCAGCGCAGGCGGGGGGCAAACCCGTCGCACTGGAGGAGGCCGCGGGCGGCGTGGAGGTCGAGGCGCCGGACGGGTCCCGGGCATGGTTCGTAGCCGAGCGGCTGAGCGCACTGGGCCCCGAATTCCGTGAGACCGGCGAGGAGTTCGAGCGCGCCCTCACGGCGACCGGTTCGAGCCTGCGGCAGCGCCTGAAGGCCGCGGTCGGCGCCGGGGATGTGAACGTGCAGCAGATCGTCTTCCTGGACCTCGAGACGACGGGCCTGAGCAACTGCCCCGTGTTCCTGATCGGCACGATGCAGTGGGCGGGCGATGAGTTCGAGGTGCGGCAGTATTTCGCCCGCAACTACGCGGAGGAGCGGGCCATCCTGCACCTGTATAATGAGGCCGCCGCGGACAAGCGCCTGCTGGTCACGTTCAATGGCAAGAGCTTTGACATGCCGTTCGTGCGGATGCGCGCGGTGGTGAACGCCGCTCCCGCGCCGCCGGAGCCGGCGCACTTCGACCTCCTTCACGAGTGCCGCCGCATCTGGGGGAGGGCGCTTCCCAACTGCCGGCTCCAGACGCTCGAGAGCCGCATCTGCGGCCGCGCGCGCACCGGCGACATCCCCGGCGCCGAGATCCCGGCCGCCTACCACGACTACGTGCGCACCGGCGACGCCTGGCAGATGGTCGAGGTGCTGCGCCACAACATGCTCGACCTCGTCACCATGGCGGACCTGATGGTCCGGTTCCCGGCACCGGAGTAGGCACAGACGGGGCTGCTTTGACCACGTCGTCGCGTGTCGACGCGTGCTCTGTCCTCCACGCTGAAGCCGCCGGCGGAGGATTGCATTGGATTTTGACGCCTTCCTCAATGAGATCAAGGCCGCAAGCGGCTACGCCGGGCAGATCGTGTACGTGCGCGAGGTGGCGGCGCGGGAAGCTCGCTATGCCGATACCGCAGGCCCCGTGTCCCATCCCGTGCAGGACATGCTGAGGGCGCGCGGCATCGAGCGCCTCTACACCCACCAGGCCCGCGCCATCGACCTGGCCCGCGAGGGCAGGAACGTTCTCACCGTCACCGGCACGGCAAGCGGCAAGACGCTGTGCTACACGGTGCCGATCATCGAGATGCTCCTCGCCGACCCGGCGGGGCGCGCGCTGCTACTCTTCCCCACCAAGGCCCTCTGCCAGGACCAGTTCAAGGGCTTCCGCGAGGCCCTCTCGGCGGCCGGCATGCCGGACGTGATGGCGGGCGTCTACGACGGCGACACGCCCTCGGCCATGCGGCGGCGGCTGCGCGACAGCGCGTCGGCCATCTTCTCCAACCCCGACATGCTGCACGCCGCCCTCATGCCGCAGCACGCGCGCTGGGCGGAGTTCATCGCGCACCTCAAGGTGCTCGTGCTCGACGAGCTGCACGTTTACAGCGGCATCTTCGGCTCCAACATGGGCAACCTGCTGCGGCGCTTCAGGCGCGTGTGCCTTCACTACGGCTCCGAGCCCCAGATCATCATGTCCTCCGCGACCGTCGGCAACCCGAAAGAGCTTGCCGAAACGCTGACCGAGAGCGCCGTGAGCGTCGTGGACGAGGACGGCAGCCCGAGCGGACGGCGCATCTACGTGTTCTGGAACCCGCCGCGCGTGCGCTCCGGCGACTGGCGTTCGCGCCGGAGCGCCAACGTCGAGGCGCACGAACTCATGGCCATGCTCATCCAGCGCGGCGTGCCCACCATCACGTTCAGCAAGGCCAAGATGACCGCCGAGATGATCCATCGCTACGTCTCAGAGGCCCTCCGCGAGCAGGCCCCGCATCTCGCAGCTAAGGTCACGCCTTACCGCGGCGGCTACCGCCCCGAGGAGCGGCGCGAGATCGAGCGGCGGCTCTTCAGCGGCGAGCTGATGGGCGTGAGCGCGACGCGGGCGCTCGAACTTGGGATCGACGTAGGCGGCCTGGACGCCAGCATCCTGGTCGGCTACCCGGGCACGCCGGCCTCGTTCCTCCAGCAGTCGGGGCGCGCCGGGCGCCAGGAGCGCGACTCGCTGGTCGTCCTGGTGGGTCTGGACACCGCCATCAACCAGTACATCATGTCGCAGCCCGACTACCTGTTCGGCCGCCCGGTTGAGGAGGGTGTGCTCGAGGCCGACAACCCGTACGTGATCACCGGCCACCTGCGCTGCGCCACGCATGAGCTGCCCCTGAGCGACGCGGAGGCCGGCGCGTTCGGCCGCCACGCGTCGATGGTCCTGCGCGTGCTCGAGGACAACCGGAAGGTCCGCCGCGTCGAGGGCCGCTGGTTTCACGCGGCCGAGGAGACCCCGCAGCACGAGATTTCCCTGCGCGACTACGCCGACGCCAACGTGCTGATCGAGGACGCAGATACCGGCGAGGTGCTCGGTGAGGTTAACCGGTTCGATGCGCCGCCGATCCTGCACCCTGAGGCCATCTACATGCATCGCGGCGACACCTACCGCGTCCTCGAGCTGGACCTGGACAGGAACATCGCGCGCGTGCGGCGCGAGGAGGTCGACTACTACACGCAGCCCATGGGCGGCACCGACGTGCACCACGTAGACCACCGCCTGCGCGAAAAATCCTTCGGCACCGGGATGGCATACTGGGGCGAGGTGACGGCCTACTTCGACACGAACATGTTCGAGAAGGTCCATTTCTACTCCCTCGACGCTATCTCGCGGCACGGCGTGGAGCTGCCGACGATGGTGCTGGAGACCATGGCGCTGTGGATCGTGCCGCCGGAGCGGCTGATGGAGCGGATGAGGAGCGCCGACCTGGACGCGCACGCGGGGCTGCGCGGGATCGGCTACGCGGTGCGCATGTTGCTCCCGGCGTTCATCACGTGCGACACGCTGGACTTCTCGCACTCGATCGGGAGTGTCAACTCGCCCTGGAACGCCATCTTCGTCTACGAGCGCTACCCGCACGGCCTCGGGTTCACCGCCAAGGCCTACGAGCGGCTGCACGAGATCGCGCCGGCCGCGCTCGACCACGTGCGACGGTGCCCGTGCGGGGAAGGGTGTCCATGCTGCGTGGGCAAGCCCCTGCGGCAATACGCCACCTGGAATGTCGAGCGGGGCGAAGGGTCCATCCCCAGCAAGGCTGCCGCGATCATGATCCTGGAGGGCGTCCTGGCCGACGGCGGCCGACTCGAGAGCCCGGACGTGCACGCGCTCACCGATGCCGACGAGAGCGACGAGGCCCGGCTGGAGCAGGCCCTGCGTCGGAGGCTCGAACGAACGCGGGAGCCGCAGGTCTTCCACCCGATCGAGCCCAGGGTGCCCACCGAATATCCCGACCGCGAGGCGGACGAGAAGCTCCCCGAGGCCGACGTCGCCAGGCGCGCCGTGCGAAGGCGGGACTTCGGCCGCGAGCTGCGAAAGCGCCTCGCAAAGAAGATTGAGAGCGGGCAGATCGATCCGCTCAAGGGGCGGCCCGCACCGCCGAAGGGCATGAAGCGGCGCGGTTCGAATGCCAAGCCGACCGATTTCCCCGGTCGGCCCTCGGAGGCGAAGGAAGAGGTCCCATCCCCTGTCGAACCACCTCCGGCCGCGCAGCCTCGCCCGCAGGGGGATTCCCTGGCGGCGAAGGCCAGGAGGCTGAAGAAGAGGAAAGATGAGGACCATAAGGAAGGCAGGAAGGGAGGAAGCCAGGAAGATGACACGCACACCTGACCACGAAGCACACGAAGGACACGAAGAAGGAATCAAGGAGGGAGAACGACACGACCTTTGCCTGCGCGCTTGCCTCTCTTGCCGAGGTCTACATAAACGATGCCTTTGGCACCGCCCACCGCGCCCACGCCTCCACCGAAAGCGTTGCCCACTATCTGCCTGCTGTGGCCGGCCTCCTCATGGAGCAGGAGATGGAGATGCTGGGCCGTGCCCTGGAGCATCCCAGGCGGCCGCTCTGCGCCGTGATGGGGGGAGCCAAGGT
>CAZXDF010000420.1:0-4656 GCA_964639345.1 uncultured candidatus Brocadiaceae bacterium
CAGGATTCTACCGTGATACTTCTGCGCACAGCTCTCCTGTGTGTCGAGGGAGACATCGGGCATCGCAGTGGAACTGAGCGCCTGCGCTTGGCCATCTTCTGTATTGACGGCGACTTCAGGCATCACAGCGCAGCCGGGCAAAGGGGGAGATGCCGGCTGACCCGCCGGAATTGCCTGCTCGGCCTGACCCAGGCAAAGACACCACTTCTTGGTAAGGCCCAGTGGAACCCGCAGGCGGCGAAACAAGGCGTAAGTTCCACCTCCAAGGCAGGTTGCGATCAGTGGGCTGAGCAGGAGGGGAAGGAAGAAGGACCTCCCCAAAGCCACGAAATCAACATGAGAGCCTACGGCCGCCAGACCGCCGCCGGCCAGGGCGCCGATCAGGCTGTGCGTTGTGGAGATGGGAAACCCCGTCAGCGTCGCCAGCAAAACGGCCAAGCCTGCCCCCACGGCCACAGCCAGAAGAAAGTTGGGCGCACCTTCGATCCCTGGGGGAACGATTCCCTTGCCCGAGAATTTCCTGACCAGGGCCCCGGCCAGAAAGATCGACGCACCCGACCCGGCCAGAGTCGTGACCGTTGCCCAAGCGAGGGCCCTCCGGTAGTTCGTGGTCCGGCTGCCGAAGAGCGTGGCTACGCCCTTGAAGTTGTCGTTGGAGCCGTTTGCGTAAGCCAACAAACAAACTGCCAGGAATAGAAAGATTGCCAGCAGTGACATCTAGTAACCTCCCGTGAATATGTCAGCGGCTCCGAGTCGCAGCGAGAGAAATCAGGCCCGCTGCTTGACCGATGCCAGCAGCTCGGCGATGGCCGCCGCGTAGTCCTCGAGGGTCTCCTGCCACTTTGCGAGACAAGCCATGCCGGCTTTCGTCACCTTGTACTGCCGTCTGGCCGGCCCGCTGTCGGCGAGGTCCCAAGCCGACGTGACGATCCCGTCCTCCTCCATGGACTTCAGAAGCCGATAGACGCCCGTGGAATCGGGAGGGCGGTCCTTGAACATGGCCATCTGCTTCAGACGCTGGACGATCCGATAGCCGTGGAGCGGCTCCTGGGCCAGCAGCGTCATGATGGCCGGCTGAAGCAGCCGCCCCAAGCCCTTTCCCGAGCACGAGCAGTCATCGAAATCAAGCATGGTGGGCCACCTCTGATATAGGACCAAGTCTACTATAGGTATTATACCGCTACTGCCGGGGCTGTCAAGGGGTTTTCTTGGAATAGGGGGAACCATCACGGATGAGGATCAAGCGCGCCGCACGTTGCGAGTAGATCACGCCGTTCGCACGCCGGCTGGCAGGTACAAGCCGGCTGGCCGGTCCGAGCCCGCATCGGCAAGGCACATCTATTCTTCCGCGCCGGGAGGTGAAAGCGGCGGCGCGCCCACGCGGTAAACGCAGAAGCCGATCTTCGCCAGCGCTTCGTGGTCGAGCAGGTTGCACCCGTCGAACAGAAAGGCCGGCTGCTCCATCTGTGCGAATACCCTCTCGAAGTCAAGCTCCTGGTACTGGGGCCATCCTGTCACGAGCGCAATGGCGTCAGCCCCCCGTGTAGCCTCGTAGGGGTCTGCGGTGAACGCGCACCCGGGCGCGTCTTTCAGGTCTTCCCGGGCATTGTCCAGGGCGCGCGGATCGGTTATCACGAGGCAAGCATGCTCTTCGATCAAGTGCTTGCAGATGGCGATGGCGGGTGAGTCCCTGGTGTCACTGGTGCCGGGCTTGAAGGCGAACCCCAGGACCGCTATGCGCTTTCCGGCGAGGGTGTTGAACATCGCGCGGATTATCGTGCGGACGAAACGCAGCTTCTGATACTCGTTAAGCTCTACGACGTGAGACCAGTACGCGGCCACCTCCGTCAGGCCGTGGGACTTGCACAGGTACGCGAGGTTGAGGATGTCCTTGCGGAAGCATGAGCCGCCGAACCCGACGCCGGCCCGCAGGAACTCGGAGCCGATCCGATGATCCATCCCTATGGCGCGGCTCACCTGAACGACGTTCGCACCGGTCCTCTCGCACAGGGCGGAGATGGTGTTGATCGAGGAGACGCGCTGCGCGAGGAACGCGTTGGCCGCAAGTTTCGCAAGCTCGCCGGACCACAGGTTCGTGCTGATGATCCGCTCGCGCGGAACCCAGTGGGCGTATATGTCCGTGAGCTCCTGCAAGGCCTTCCGACCGGTCGGCGTGGGGTGGGCGCCGATCAGGATGCGGTCGGGGTCCTCGAGGTCCCTGATCGCCGTTCCTTCGGCAAGAAACTCAGGATTCGATACGACCTCGAAATGGACGCCCCTATCGTTCTTCCCGAGGATGGCCTCCATCGCCTCGGCGGTTCGCACGGGAAGCGTGCTCTTCTCGACCACGATCGTGGGCCTTGTGCTGCACTTGGCGATCTGCCGGGCCGTGCGTTCCCAGTATTGGAGGTCCGCCGCCTGGCCGGCGCCTTCCCCGAATGTCTTCGTGGGGGTATTGACGCTGACAAAGATGATGTCGGCGCCGTCAATCCGTTCCTCCACGTTGTCGAAGAAGAACAGGTTCTTACCCCTCACAGCCTTCACGGTCTCCAGAAGTCCGGGCTCGTAGATCGGCAGCTCATCGGTTTGCCATTCGGCAATTCTCCCGGCGTTGACATCCACCACCTCGATCCTGTACTCGGGGCAGTGCTTGGCGATGACGGCCATCGTCGGCCCGCCCACGTATCCGGCCCCGATGCACACGATCGTCTTCATGGGCTTTTCCTCTTTCAATCAGCCTGGAGAAAGTGTCACCGTCATCTCGCCGTCCGCCGCACCTCTTCCTTAACGCGCTGGATATGTCCTCGGCCCAGCGCTTTGACCTCGCAGCCGAGCTCGAAGTACCGACGAATCTGCTCGTCGCTCAGGATGCAGAAGCAGTCTATCACGGCGAGAGGGCCTCCCGCCCATTCAACCAGCTCGTCCGGGTCCAGATGCAGGTAAGGCTCGTGCCGCACCGCGAGCACCACCGCCTCCGCTCCCTTCACGGCGGCCTGAAGATCGTCCCGGACGCGGATGTTGACCAAATCTTCCTGGTTGCGGAAGAACCGGGCCAGAGAACTCCCGGTCGCAGGATAGGTATCCTGCTTCTCCAGCTCGTACCAGTGGTCCACGTACGGATCGTGAACCTTCAGTTCCGCACCCATTTCCGCGAGCTTTCTGACCACGATCTCCGATCCGCTGTAGCGCGTGTCCCCGACGTCCTGGCGGTAGCTCGCCCCACAAACACAGATAACGGCGCCCGCGATATACCTTCCCATGTTCCGAAGGGCGTCGCGCGTGAGCTCCGCGGCGTGCAGTCCCCGCGTATCGTTGACGTCGATCGCCGCCGTGGTCATCCTGAAAATATCATCCTCAAAGCCCAGGATGTGCTTGTAGGCCCAGAATGCCAGCGCGCCGTCCTTGGGCAGGCAGTAGCCGCCTATGCCAGGGCCGGGGAAGATGATGTTGCTATGCGTGGGGCGCACCTTGATGGCCTCGATGACCTTTTTGAGATCGACGCCGTTGCGTTCTGAGAACAGGCTCCACTCGTTCATGAACGCCAGGATCGTCGCCCGGAACGAGTTTTCGACGATCTTCGTAGTCTCCGACTCGATCGGCCGGTCCATCACCGTCAGGGGGAACCTGTCAGTGTTGAGCACATCGCTGAGGAACTTGACCGTCCGTTCCCTAGCTTCGGGATTGCACCCGCTGCATACCCTCCAGAAGTCGCGAATGCTCGAGACGTAATCTCTGCCGGGCATGACGCGCTCGAAGCTGTGCGCAAGGAGCGGCGGCTCAGCCATGCCGCGGGCCTGGAAGGCCTTCTTCATGATGGGGTAGGCCACGAACTCCGTTGTGCCGGGCGGGACCGTCGTCTCTATCAGCACCAGACAATCGGCCTGCACCTTCTCCCCGATGACCCTCATGACCTTCTCCAGCGCGTTCATTTCCGTCTCGCCGGAGCGCAGGTCACCTAGGTCATGTTTGACGTAGTCGCACTGGATATCGACCACAACGCAATCCGCAAGCCCCAGGCAGTCGGCGTTGAACGTGGCGGTGAGCGTCTTCTTCTCCAACACGCAGCGGGAGATCAGCGGGGCGACTTCGGGATCCTCCGCCTTGACAGGTGAGACGCCCCGATTGAGCAGTGGGATCTTCCAGTAGCTTCGCGTGCTCGGACGCTGGCAGCCGATGACAAGCTTGCTCGGCCTGCCTGTCTTCGCGTCAACCGTGTCGGCCACGATGGCCGCCATGACTGCCCCGACGAACCCCACGCCCATCACCACGACGATTTCCTTGCCCTCCGCGCGCGCCGATTCAACCAGCCCCTCGATCCGCTCCAGCTCGGCCTGATACTCGTCTTCAGAGGGAATGACGAACTGCTCACCGTCTGGGCTCACAGAGTACTGTGACACTCATTCGCTCCTTACCGTGAGAGATACATCGCTCGTCCAGCGCGACGATTATATGCGCAGTGCCACGCCATTTGCCACCCTGCAGTGGCTGTCGACCTGGAGCTTGCCTCGGCCCGGACGGCAAGAGCACGTCGTGCCACCCCTCAGGCGCCGGCTGCGGCGAGGATGGAATCGATTTCCGTTTCCTGCGCGGCTTCCAGGGGTTCAATCTCGTGCGTGCGAAGGATCTCCTGCACCCGAGCGGCAGCCCGGTCGAGCA
>CAZXDF010000421.1:0-4408 GCA_964639345.1 uncultured candidatus Brocadiaceae bacterium
ACTTTCCCCGAAAACAGGAAAACCGCTCCCATCCTTGGCAATCTGATGTGTAGCTGAAGAGCGTACCATGAGGCGCTTCCCATTGTCAAGACGAAGAAGCTGTCGCATCAAGAGAGTCTCACAGTCCAACGCCTGGCGCGGCCTCTCCTCGCTGTAGAACTGAAAATACGCCCCCAGCCCGTCGTGCGCCATACCGGGCTTCAAAGGCATCACAAGCGATGCGCCGCGTCGCCAATGGCTCCAGGCCGGTGGCACCCGCAGCAACCATCATCCCATGCCTGGTGCTTCCGTGGGGAGTGTCGGGCCGTCGTGAGGCGCACGGCAAGCATACGGCTGCGCCGGCGACGAACGTCACTTTCCCGATGAGCCGGACGCGCAGCTTCGGGCCCATGCGGCCCAGGTCTGCATTCGGAGGGAAAGCTCGCCGAAGAAATCCGCCCCAAAGGACTCGCGTGCCTCGACGGCCACCTCTTCCGCCCGCGTGGCAAGAGTCTCCAGCACCGCCGGATCACCGCCGGCTTTGACGCCCTGCGGACCCCACGCCTCGGCGAGGATTTTACCTGTGAGCACATCGCCTTCGCAGACCATCACCAACTGTTTGAACAGCCCGTCGAGCTCGGCGAAATCGGCCTCTGAAAGGACCGCCGCGCCCTCGCGTGTGATCTCTTCGGAACACAGAGAGGCCAGACGCAAGCCCTCCTTCTTGTGCGAAACGAGCTGGCTCCAGCCGATGGTCTCGACGGGCGTGCCGGGCGGCAACCAACCCACCACCCAGGCGAAATCGTTGTCGCCGATCTCCGCCTGTTCTTCGCCCGTGTCTGGCGGCGGAACCCAGGCGGCCGATCCATGGTGCTCCAGCCTCGTCGGCGGCCAGGGCAGCGTTGTGTGTTCGAGCACGTTGAACGGATGCCAGTAGCCGGTCCAGAGCCCCCCGAATATCCCGTGAACTATTTGGGGCGTCCGCTCGAACACGCGGGCCAGAAGCGGCCCGGCAGCCTGACCGTAGCGATCGGCGAGCCACTCCCAGTAGTAGGTCTGCCACCGGTGCGATGAGGCCAGGTAATCGAGCCACTCCGCAAGAGGACGGCCCTTCGCGGCATCAGAAGCCCACCGAGAGTAGACGACGGCGTTGGCCGCATTGGGGGAGTCAAAGATGCTGGGATAGCGTCGGCCCCTGCGCTCGCATTCGTAGGCGATGCGCGCCGTCACCCCGTAAGGTTGTAGGTAATAGAGCCCGTCAAGGCGACCGCAGAAGTGCTGAGGATCGACGTAGGGGATATCCGCCCGGCCGAAATACTCGCCGTAGACGTCGAACTCGACGATCAGCGGCCGGTTCGGGTAGGCGGTCAGGTTGGGGTGGGGGACCTCGGCGTTGGTCACGAAATCGAGCACGACGTTCTTGATGTGGATGAAGACTTCCTCCGGAAGCCTCTCGATCGCCTCCTGGAAGACCGGACCGACTGCCCGGTTCTGACCGACCGCTCCCCAGTCGCGGATCGCCAGCGCCTTGCCCGCGCGACGGCAAGCGCGCTCCATCGCGCTGAAGACCCCTGCCAGCCGGGCCACCAAAGCCGAGCGGCCGGGCAGGTCCAGCACGCCCGGGGTCTCTGTCATCGACGTTACCACCAGCATGTCTACTTCGGGGACCAGCTCGAAGAACTCCGTCAGGGTTGCCTCTTCCCATTCCTGGAGGAACGCTGTATCGCCGGACGCCGCCGCGGGATACTCCTGGGCGAGTTCATCGGGGAGGTCGCGGCGAAGATGGTGCCACGCCATAACCTTCAGGCCGGCGGCCTTCACCCGTCCGAACAGGTCGCGCGTATAGGCAAGGTCCGCCTCCATCTCAGCGCGAGTGATGGCCCCGGCTCCGGCGTGCAGCACGTCATGTCGGGCCAGCCTGGGGAAATCCCGGAAGCTCAGGCCGCACAGCACCCAGTTGCCGCAGGGAGGGACGGGCGCGCTTGTGTAAACACCGGAATTGCGCAAGGCGTTGTTGGCGAACTCGAGGTGCGTGATCTCGTACCGCGCGGCCTCGGCAATTGCCCGGTCAGTCGCATCGGACAGGTAGCCCGTCCCGCCGTTCATAAGAAACTGCCACGCCCGGAGACCAAAGGCCTGACCTGACATCTTCACCCCTCTCACACTGCTGCGCCCGGTGCTTGCGTAACTGACGGACCGTCGTCACCTTGTCCCGAACTGCTTCGTATGCTACAGGGCGCGGCCCGTCTTCGCAACGCCCGGCTTCAGTCAAGGGCCGCTGCGATGCTGCCAGGCCGTCGTCCCGGGCGCCTGATGGGGCGAGGCCGTTGTGGAGGGTCCTGGGATCGGTGTTCTGCCGGCCGGGCCGGAGGGGAAATGCTGACGCATTGCCTAGCACGCGAGCGCCCCCTGTCGCCGAAGCTCTTCTCTCACCCCCTCGACCTCGAGTTGCCGGGGACCTACGCCCGTGGTGGCGGCGAGCGCCGCTGCAACTCCGGCGGCCTGCCCCACCGCTGCGCACGTGCCATGATAGTGAATGAAGCGGCAGGCCGGCTTGCCGGTCACAAGCAACCCCTCCAGCCCCTTCGCGAGGAGCGCGGCATAAGGTAGCTGCCAGCCGCCCCGCCACTGGCCCATGTTCGGATGACCCATGACCCGCGCGATGCAGTCCGAGCGCGTCGTCGCCCCCCCTTCTATCTCCGCCCAGGGCACTTCATAGTCAGTCAGGCCTCCGGGCTCGCGCGAGACAAGCAGCGCCCGGGCGATGTGCGGATGTATGTCATCCAGGCGCGCGTGCTCGAAGCCCGGGATGTGATCTCGGAAGAACCTGTGCGTCAGCCACTGCCGGCGGCGCAGCTCGAGGATCACGCGCGAGAGATGCAACGGGTCATCCAGCCGCGAGAACTGCCAGCCCTTCGCATGTATCCAATGAGTGCCCCGCCCGGCGCCGTCGTAGTAGAACAGGAATTCCGGTGAACCGCCGCTCCCCGTCGCTTCGCATGTCGGGTCATCTTTGATGGCTCGCAGCCGTGCGGCATCGAACCCGCAGAACCTCAGGGGCGTGCCTCGTTCCACAAGATCCAAAAGCACCTCGACGCTCGGGTCCTCGACACCCGTGACCGCTACATCGTCGCGATGCTCGCACGTGTACTCGATGAGGCGCGCGATATCGATCCCACTTACATGTGGGTGGGTACCCAGGTAAACCTCAGGGAATTGGAACGGGCAGCCCGCCATTGCAGCGACCGCGGCCTGGGGCGTAGCGTCCACAACAACCTTCCCTGCCACCGCAAAAGGCTCGTAGGCTCCCTGGGCGATCACTCCCTTTACGCGGTTCCCGTCGAGCATTGCGCCGGCTATCGGACTTTCAAGCAGGACGGTCACCTTTTCCTCTTCTGCGAGCGTTCGGAGCACGTGGCGGAAGGCGTTTCGGTCGAGGTAGGTGTCGGACTTCCACTTTGCATTCCTGCCCAACTCGCCCAGGGCCGCGTCGTACCCCTCACGCTCGAGTTTCTGAAAGTCCAGCTCCGACCAGCACGGATCTGCCTGGCCCAGCGCAACCGTCTTGGAGATGATCTCCCACGGAAGCCCCTTTATGATCCGCCGGCCATCAGCGTCACAGACCGCATCCAGGCCGAATGTGTAAACCTCGGCGGCTTGGCCGCCGAGCATCCCGTCGCGTTCCAGGATCGCCACTTTCGCGCCTGCCCGGGCCGCCCCGACTGCCGCGCACACCCCCGGGAATCCTCCGCCAACGACGAGCACGTCGACATCGAGAAGGACCGCCACATCCCGCGCCGGCATCCGATACTGCTGACCATCCGTTGTCATCTTGAGCGTCTCCAAAAGGTCTAGTCTCATCGGCATAGAGATGCGACAGTCGCCGGGCGTGGCGCCTTAGGGCGCCGCCAAGCGCCGGACGCGCGTCTACCACCGGTCCGTGCGGAAAGGCGAGGCAGGCAGGCCCTCCTTGTTGGACAGGTTCGGCTCGGCCGTCTGGTGCCAGCCGAAACGCACGGCGACAGGCCCGGCAACTTCGGGACTGCTGACAATTACGGTGTCGCCGTCGATCTCGGCACGCGCCTCCACGAACTTCCTGTCTTCACCCGCGACGGTGAACCAGCTCAGCGGCTTGCCGTCGCGCGAAACGAGACCGCCGCCCGTGTGCTTGAAAGAGATGCGAATCTTCTCGCCCTCGATGCGGTGTGAGTCGTAGAGGGGCCCCGAGTAGGCGAGATCCGTGCGGCCGTAGGTCCCGGCGAGCGCCCAGAGGGCCAGACGCTTTCCAACGTCGCGCTTGTTCGGAGGATGGACGTCGCCAACGGTGCTGATGTCCACGGTCCCCGCCATGCCCGTATTTGGGACGGACAGCGTGGCGGTTTGCGCCTCCCAGACAAGCGGCAGCGCCAGCGGGTCGCCGGCATACTTG
>CAZXDF010000422.1:0-3360 GCA_964639345.1 uncultured candidatus Brocadiaceae bacterium
GCACATCGCCGACATGGACCGGGGAATCCTCGGCGCCAACGGGATAGTCGGGGGGGGCATTCCCATTGCGGCGGGGGCCGCCCTGGGCAGCAAGATGCTGAAAAACGGCCGGGTGACGCTGTGCTTTTTCGGCGATGGGGCATCGCTTGGCGGCGGGTTTCACGAGGCGCTGAACCTGGCGGGCGTATGGCACTTGCCGGTGATCTTCATATGCGAGAACAATCTCTACGCCCTGTCCGTCCCGTTCAAGCGATCCACGCTCATAACCGACATTGCCGACCGCGCCGCATCGTACGGCTTCCCGGGAGTCATTGTGGACGGCAATGACGTCATAGCGGTTCACGACACCGTCCGCGAAGCCGTGGGGAGGGCCAGGAAGGGAGAAGGTCCGACACTGATCGAGGCGAAGACGTATCGCTGGCGCGGCCATTTCGTCGGTGACCCCTGCCCGTACCGCAGCGACGAGGAAGTGGAGCGCTGGAAGAAGAAGGATCCGGTCGCCAGGTTCCGCGCCAGGCTGGCCGAGAAGGGGCTCATGAGCGAGGAAGAAGCGAAGCAGGTAGACGACCGGACCAGGCAGACGATTGACGATGCCGAGAAGTTCGCCCTGGAGGCCCCCGATCCAGATCCGGAATCGGTGATGGACGACGTATACGTGTAGGCGCTATTGCAGAGCCCGCTCCGTCGGCCCGAGGCCGAGCGAGAGCGTCGAGGGCAAGGAGGCCGAAGCAGGCGATTCAAAGGCCAGAATCACCGATGAAGGCCGACACAGCCATTCGGCGCTCGCAGCCGGCAGAAGCCAGGATGGGGTTTTGCAGCAGCGCCTGAGCGTAGCCGGGACTGTGCGCTATCTTCGTGAGCAATGGGGAGTAAGGAGCCGGAAGTGAGAAAGATAGCCTACAGGCAGGCGATTCGCGAGGCGATGGCCGAGGAGATGATTCGGGACGAGCGCGTCTTTCTGATGGGGGAGGACGTCGGCGTGCTCGGAGGCGTCTACGGCGTCTCGAAGGGCCTGTTGGAGCAGTTCGGCCCGGAACGAATCCTCGACACGCCGCTCGCCGAGGCGGCGATCGCAGGCGGCGGCCTGGGAGCGGCCCTGGTCGGAATGCGGCCCATTGTCGAGATCATGACGATCAACTTCATGACCATAGCCATGGACCAGACAGTCAATCAGGCCGCGAAGATGCGGTACATCTTTGGCGGCAAAGCCACGGTCCCGCTGGTCATCCGCACCCAGGGCGGCGGCGGCCGAAACGCGGCCGCGCACCACTCCCAGAGCCTGGAGGCCTGGTTCGTCCATGTGCCCGGCCTGAAAGTCGTCATGCCCTCCACCGCCTACGACGTCAAGGGCTTGCTCAAAACCGCCATCCGCGATGACAACCCGGTGATGTTCATCGAGCACATCCTCCTCTACAACACCAAGGGCCCCGTCCCGGAAGAGGAATACACCATTCCCCTGGGCCGGGCGGACATCAAGCGAGAGGGCACGGACATAACGGTGGTGGCCACGTCCTTGATGGTCCGCAAGGCACTGAAGGCAGCCGAGGAGCTGGAAGCCGAAGGGATCAGCCTCGAGATTGTCGATCCGCGCACGCTCGTGCCTATGGACACCGAGACGATCCTCACATCGGTCCGGAAGACGGGCCGACTGCTGGTTGTCCACGAGGCCTGTCGGACGGGGGGCATCGCCGGGGAGATCATAGCCGTCGTGGTTGAGAACGTCTTCGATTGCCTCAAGGCCCCTCCCGCGCGGGTGGCCGCCCTGGACGTGCCAATCCCCTACAGCACCGTGCTGGAAAAAGCGGCGCTCCCGGACGAGGCGGACATAGCAGAGGCCGCCAAGGCTGTGATGGAATCATCGTGAAATAACTCTCCTGCGGTCCGGTTTCTGGACCTGTGTGGCCGGGGTTTGCCGATCCGTTCCCAACTGGGCCGACGCCGCGGCGCGTGAACAGTTCTCAGGGAGGTGGCGTATGACCGGAGAACATGTCCAGGTGTTGACAACAACTGAGGCAAGGGAGGAGGCCGAAAGCATCGCCAGGGCGCTGACGGAGCAGAGGCTCGCCGCATGTGTCCAGATCGTGGGGCCGGTAACCAGCACCTACCGGTGGAAGGGCAAGGTGGAGACGGCGGAAGAATGGCTATGCATCATCAAGAGCAGGAAGGCCCTGTACGAACGGATTGAACAGGCGATCAAGGCGATCCATTCTTATGAGACGCCGGAGATAATCGCTCTGCCGATCGTTGCCGGCAGTGCTGCGTATCTGAATTGGCTTGATGAAGAGTTGAAGGAAGCATAAGCTCGTTCGCGAAGTCCTATGCCGGAGCCGCGCTTGGTGCTCGGACTCGGCGTTGACAAGCTCCTGCCGGCGGCGTACACTCAAAGCCCGGCAGAATGAATCCCTGAGGATCAGAGGTGCAAGTTATGGCCAAGCAGAAATCGCGCAAGCCGTCCGTGCAGCAAATGTGTGCCCGATACAAGAATGTCTACGGGGGGCCGATCTATGACGTACTGGAGAGGATGGGCCTCCCGAACCAGGTCCTCTCGCACGACATCAGACCGCTTCTTCCTGCAATGAAGGTCGCGGGCCCCGCTTACACGGTGAAATGGGACACGCGCCACCCCGGGCAGAAGCGCCTGGCAAAGGTTGAAATGCTCAAAGGCCTGCGGAGGCATTCCGTCGGCGTCTGCACAGGGGCGGACGGACAGAGCGGACTGTGGGGCGAGCTCACGAGCAATCAGGCCGCATTCCGCGGCTGTCAGGGCTGCGTCGTGGACGGCGGCGTTCGTGACTCGTCGATGCACCTGGAGATCCCGGACTGGAATGCATTCTGCCGCTATAACACACCCATCGAAGCCGCTCCCCGTGCCGCAGTCGTCGCCGAGAATGAGCCGATCCTCATGAGCGGGAGCCTGACGCAATTCGTGGAGGTCCGCCCGCGTGATTTTGTCTTCGGCGACCTGGACGGCGTCATAATCATCCCCAGGGAGATCGTGCTGGAGGTGCTGGTGGCGGCAGAGGGCGTCGTCGAGCGGGAGAGAAAGGGTCGAGCGCTTCTGTGGGAGGGGAAGAGTCTGGAGGATATCGAGCGCCAGCTTGGCGTGGGATGAATCGGCCGGGTGTCGGCACGCCGGCTGTCGGAGAAGAAGCGCGTGAAGGCGCTGTACGGCGGCGGGAACCTGCGAGGAGAGTGGGCGTGACTCATCATCCAATCAAGACCGTCTGCGTTGTCGGATCGGGATACATGGGCAGCCAGATCGGACTGCACTGCGCGGTGTATGGACACGCCGTGTGGATGTGCGATGCGGATGCCGAAGCGCTGGAGCGTGGCGCAGCGGATCAGGCCAAGTGGCTCAAT
>CAZXDF010000423.1:0-6610 GCA_964639345.1 uncultured candidatus Brocadiaceae bacterium
ATTGAAATCGATTACAGTCATTTCTGTGGATAACTCATTGCACTTGTGTCGCTTGCGATAAGCCCACGGCAAGACAACCGGACAGTAGTGATTCCCGATCAGCTATCATCCGTGCCGCGACGGTGAGGAGATCCGCATTCGGATCGGGCGCGAAAGCCCGGTCACTTGACGTAGCGCATGCGGTAGCCGGCTTCGCGGCAGGCGGCGAAGCGCCGGCGGCCGGCCTCGCGCAGCTCATCGTCGTAGACCTCGGCGAAGTCCAGCACGCGCGGGAAGCGCGTGAGCGCCTCGTCCGGCTCGCCCCCGGCGGCGTGGATGAGCACGTCCGCCTCGCCCGGCTCCTCGCCCTCGCAGTAGATGAGAACGGCCTCGAGCACCGGCTCCTCGGCCTCCGCGGCGAGGGCGTGGGGGATGAAGCTGCGGTCCTTGAAGGTCCACATCAAATCGTCCAGGCGCTCGGCCTCCGGGCGCGATGCGACCCGCACGGCCACCGTCCGGCCCTGCTCGTAGGAGTGCAGGGCCCGCTCGCAAACCATCGGCAGCTTCCCCTCAGGCGAGTCGAGGCTGATGAACTGGGCGACCTTCTGGCCGGCTTCAGGCATGTTCTCAGGTTCCAAGACGCGAAAGGCCGAGGACGAGCACGGCGACGATTGGAAGTGACCCTACAGCACGACAACGTCAAGGCCGCCACAGAGAACATAGAGGACACGGAGGCGGAAACGACCAAGGGCCGGCCGGCCCACCCGGCCGGATTTGTTGGGCCGTGGTCCGCGAACGTCGTGCGGAAAATGTGCGCATCCCTGAAACCCCTTCTTTCCCGTCTCTCGGCAACCTCAGTGGTCTCTATGGCAGCTCCAATGGTGCAGCGTTACTGCTTGCTGCCCACTCTCATTTTCTGACCCCTGCCCCCTGATCCCTGACCCCTCATACCCGTCCCTGCTATCCACCCTCAATCAGGGCCATGGCCTCGGAGCGGGTCGCCGCGTTCTCGCGGAACAGGCCGCGCACGACGTTCGTGATGGTGATGCTGCCGGGCTTCTTGACCCCGCGCATGGTCATGCACAGGTGCTCGGCCTCGACCATTACCATGACGCCTTTGGGTTCCAGCGCCCGCATCAGCGTGTCGGCTATGTCGCGCGTCATGCGCTCCTGGACCTGGAGGCGCTGGGCGTGGACCTCGACTACCCGGGCCAGCTTGCTGATGCCCGTGATGCGGTTGCCATCCGGGATGTAGGCCACGTGCGCGCGGCCGTGGAAGGGCAGCAGATGGTGCTCGCACAGGGAGTAGAAGGGGATGTCTTTGACCAGGACGAGTTCGTCGTAACGCTCCCCGTGCAGGACCCTTACGACCTTCGACGGGTCGTGGCTCGCGCCGCGCAAAACCTCCTCGTACATCCGGGCCACCCGACCGGGCGTGTCAACGAGGCTTGGCGAATCGGGGTCGTAGCCCAAACCCTCAAGCAGCGTCCGGATCGCCCCGGCCACCTTCTGCCGATCAAAATCCATGTCCTCTCACCTCCCCGGTTGACGTGCGCTCCTCACGGGCCGGCTCCGAGCCTGCCGAACATCTGCGCGCGATCTATGGCCTCCTTCATGCGGCGCACGGCTTGGCGGAGGCCCACGAACACGGCGCGCGCGATGATGCTGTGGCCGATGTGCAGCTCGTGCGGGTCGAGCCGCTGGACTATGGGCGTCACGTTGTTGTAAGTCAGTCCGTGGCCTGCGTTTACCGTGAGGCCCGCCGCGCGCCCGGCAGCCGCGCCCGCCGCAAGCGCCTCCAGATGGCGGTCCCGCTCGGCAGCCTCAAGGGCGTTGGCGTAGGAACCCGTGTGCAGCTCCACGAACTTCGCCCCTGCGCGCGCGGCGGACTCGATCTGGCTGGGCTCGGGGTCGATGAACAGGCTCACGGGGATGCCCCGGTCGCGAAAGCGCTCGATCGCCGCGCGGATGCGTTCGGCCTGGCCGGTCACGTCCAGCCCGCCCTCGGTGGTGACTTCCTCGCGCCGTTCAGGCACCAGCGTGACCATGTCCGGCCCCGTTTCCAGCGCGATGCCGACGATCTCCTCGGCGAGCGACATCTCCAGGTTCAGCTCCACGCTCACCGTCTCGCGCATCAGGCGCAGGTCGCGATGGTTTATGTGTCGGCGGTCTTCCCGCAGGTGGATGGTTATGAGGTCGGCCCCGCCGAGCTGGGCCTCGGTCGCCGCCCAGACGGGGTCGGGTTCATAGGTCTTGCGCGCTTCGCGGATGGTAGCCACATGGTCCACGTTCACACCCAGCAGGTTCATTGTCGGTGCTCCTTCTTCTCATCTTCCCTCACTCGAAAGGCCCGTCGACGTCGCGCTCATGCTCCGCCATGCGGACTATCTCCACAGTGACCTGGCTCGGAACGACAGCCAGCGTCACCTTGGCGTCCGTCCCGTCGGGCAGCGAGAAAGACACCTGGCGTTCCAGCGCCACTGTCTCCATACCCGCCCCCCGCCCATAGAGGGACACGGTCCGCGTGGAGATCTCGGTCATTTGGTCGAGCAACAAGGCCGGCCCGCGAACCGTGACCGAAGACGGTGTTGGCCTGATCGCATAACCGTCGCGGAGCGTCCCGACGGTCTGCACCTTCACTGACACCTCCCAGTCCACCTCCCGGCTGGCGTACACGCTGACTTTCTCCGGCTCGATCTTGTCGAAACTGAGTTGCGCCAGATCGGTCTGCCCCAAGTTGTGCCATCTCCACGTTCTGGGGTCTACCTCGAGCGCAATGTGGCCCCGCTCGTCCAGATGGGAGGGTGCGATCACGTGCGCCAAGCGCAGACCCATGTAAGCGGGCCGCGTGCTCAACCGCGCGATCAGCTCCCGCGGCCCGCGCACCAACAGCGATACCCTTTCGTCGCTCTGATGCAGCTTTATGTATTGCTCCGGCACCTTGATATCGAGGGGGACGTACATGCCCAGCTTGCTCTTGACCCTGGCGTTGGCGTAGTTCCACAGCAGCACGGCGATCACCAGCGCGACCGCCTTCATGCCCAGGTCGCGGAAGACCGCTCTGGTAAACCGCTTGAACATGGCAGTTCCTTCGGTCACTCCTCCAGGGGTGCGGCGGCTATGTCCTCGAGGGCCCGCCGCAGGGACTTCTCGTCCAGGTCCTGCTGAATCGCGCCCTTGACGGCGAGCGAGACGCGGCCCGTCTGCTCGCTGATGATGATGGCCACGGCATCGCTCTCCTCGGTAACGCCGATGCCCGCGCGATGGCGTGTGCCGAGCACGGCGGAGAATGTCGGGTTGTCGCTGAGCGGGAAAAGGCAACCCGCGGCCGCGATCCTCTGCCGGCGGATGACGATCGCCCCGTCGTGCAAGGGCGTGCCGGGCCAGAATATGGTCTTTATCATCTCTGCCGTCACCTCGCAGTCCAGCCTCACACCACGCTCCACATAGCTCGAGAGCCCCACCTGCCGCTCTATGGCGATCAGCCCCCCGATCTTGTCCTCCGCCATGCTACTGACCGCCCTGACCAGTTCGTCGGTAAAGCCGCTGCGCGTGCGAAAGAACATGTTGAACAGGGGATTCTGGCCCAGCCGCACCAGCGCCCGCCGGATCTCGGGCTGAAAGAGCACGATGACCGGGATCAGCACCACCGGGACAAGATTGTTGATCACCCACCTGAGGCGATCCAGCTCGAACTGGCGCGTTACGAAGATCATGATGACTACGAGCAGGACCGCCATCACGCTCAGCCCACGCAACACGCCAGCCCCGCGCGTGCCCTGCAGGAATCGCAGGACAAGGTAGACAAACAGAAAGATGATGAATATCTCGCAGGCCGCCCTGAGCCAGAGGGTTCCGTAGGTGCTCGTCCAGCGGGCGATCTGGTCGATCAGTTCGTTCATTCACTCCAACCCATGCCCAGTCGAACAGCCTCGCACGTCGCCACCACGTCCCTCGCCGGACCCACGTCGTGCACCCGAACCATGTGGCAGCCGGCCATAACCGCGCAGGCCACCGTCGCCAGCGTGCCGTAGAGCCGCTCACCCGGCCCGGCGCCGCCGAGGATGGCGCCGATAGTGGACTTGCGGCTGGTGCCCACCATCACCGCGCATCCCAGCGCGTGGAACTCCTGCAGGCGGCGCAGTAGCTCCAGGTTGTGCCGCGGCGTCTTGCCGAAGCCAAAACCCGGGTCCACGATGATTCGCTCCTTCGCTACTCCTGCCCGCAGGGCCGCCTCGACGCGCCCGCCCAGCCAGTCGCACACATCCCGCACAACCTCCCCGTAAGACGGCCGGGCCTGCATCGTCCCGGGCGTTCCCTGCATGTGCATCAGGCACACAACCGCGCCCCGCTCTGCGGCCAGTGCGCCGATTTCGGGGCTCGTCCGCATCGCGCTCACATCGTTTATGATCTGCGCCCCCGCGTCCAGGGCCTCCTTGGCCACGGCGAGGTTCCGGGTGTCGATGCTGATCGGGACGCGCGTCCGCGCCGCCAGCGCCTCGATCACGGGCAGCACGCGGGCTTTCTCCTCCTCAGGACTGGTCGCTTCGCTGCCCGGGCGCGTGCTCTCACCCCCCACGTCCAGCACGTCCGCACCCTCCCCGGCCATCGCCAGGCCACGCTTCACCGCGATATCGCGGTCGAGAAAAAGCCCCCCGTCGCTGAAAGAATCCGGGGTGACGTTCAGCACTCCCATCACCAAGGCGCGGCCGGCCGTGTCCAAGACCCTCCCATTCGGCAGCTCCACACGCCACAAGGAGCGAGCCGACCAGGGGCTATGAACCACGGCGGGCTTGATCTGTGCCATCTTCTCTCCCAACACCCACCTCGCGCGCTCGCACCCACAGGAATGTAATTCACCCGGCCCCCGATTGCAAGCTCCGAAGCAGTGAAGGCGCCGCGCTGCCCGGAAGGGACTCCGCCCCTGCGGTCCATCTAGCAGCGACGCGCCGGCCGTCCTAGCACGCGTACGCAATGACACGGATAGGTATAGAACCACCCCATTGGTCCACCAATGCGTCCAGCGTCGCGATGATTCATTCTGCCGCCTTTGACGCAAGCACTGTCCCCAAGACACACGCACACACTCTAGGGCGCTTGCACGTGCAACGGCACGGTTGCACACACGCAACTGATATACGTTACGTCCTAGGACAAGCAGCGTTGGACGTCCGCTTCACCTAGGGGCAGTAGAAGCCTATGTCCTAGGACGCCACACGGAGGCCATATCCCCCCACAGCGGCTCTCCGCTGCCGTAGCGGCCGTCTGAGTGCCATGGTGCTATATTGCACCGGAACTTACAGACGCCACCGTGAGGCGAGATGCTGCATTGCGCCTAGGACGGTCGACACACGTGCAACGGACTGTGCAGGAGCATTGGATGGAGAGCGTCATGTGAGCTGTAACGATGATTCACTCGCGCTGCCCTAGGGGCTGGCACTCTATGAGAAGTGGTGCGCTGGTGCACGGACTTGGACTCATCAGTCAAGGCGCGGGGTGCCTCTAGGGAGAGCGCGTGATGAAGGCAGCCGGGTGATCTTGCACAGACGCTTACGTGAAGGAGCGGCGAGCAGGGCTTGGTAGGTGGTGACTGGTGCGCGGTGTGATACCAGAGGATGGCGCCATCATTGAGGGTGCGGTGTCGGGGGGAACGGTTTCGGGCCGGCGAATTGCGGCCGGTGTCTGCGGCTGCCGGGCGGTTGGCGGTGTAGGCCGGCGGGAGCGGCCGGACGGTTGGCGGTGTAGGCCGGCGGGAGCCGCCGGGTGGACATCGGAAGTTCTCGTTGCAGCGAGGCGTCCGTGTACGAGGCGGCTGGAATCGGGATGCGCGGAAGGCCGAGAGCGTAGGATGGCCCGGCGGGGCTATACAGGCGCATCGTGGGCTGGGGCGCAAGGGCACTAAGGGACGGATGGGGAGTGTGATACGACAAGGGAAAGCCATGAGGTTTTCTTGGTGGGTGCCTATGTGTCGACCGCCGGCGTCTAGCGCGGTCCTGCCCGGCGCGGGCGAATGTTGACTTCGTGTGCTGTCAAGCGGTATGCTTCGGCACAAAGGTTTCACGTGAAACAGTGGAGGCGCACCGACTATGTCTAAGCGACGACTGGGCCGTGGGCTGGATTCTCTCATTTCGCCCGATGGAGCACCGGCTGGCCCGGAATCACGCTCTGGGGAGCAAGGGCAGGAGATTGAGCTGTCGCGGATCGAACTGAACCCCAAGCAGCCGCGGCGGGAGATGGATCCGGAGTGCCTTGATCGCCTGGCGGCTTCGGTGCGTGAGGCCGGAGTGCTCCAGCCCATCGTGGTGCGCCCGAAGGGCGACATGTACGAGTTGGTGATGGGAGAGCGCCGCCTGCGCGCCGCGCGTCTGGCAGGGCTCGATCGCATACCGGCGGTTGTGCGCGAGGTGCCGGATGATCGCCTGCTGGAATTCGCGCTCATTGAGAACGTCCAGCGCGAGGACCTGAACCCCATAGAGAAGGCCCAGGCCATAGGCCAGCTGATCCAGGAGCTCGAGCTGACTCAGGAACAGGCCGGCGAGAGGCTCGGGATGGACCGCTCGACCGTGGCGAACCTGTTGCGCCTTCTGGAACTCCCGGGGAAGGTGCGCGACATGGTTTCACGTGGAACGCT
>CAZXDF010000424.1:0-3498 GCA_964639345.1 uncultured candidatus Brocadiaceae bacterium
TTTAAAGAGCGTGAGGCGCGTCTGAGAGAACTCCATCGTGAAGAGAAAGCGGAGATCGAAAAGAAGAACGCCAGTCTTCTTCTAGAACTCGGGAATCTCAAGCGACAGCAGATGCTGGCTCAAGAGATTGAGGAGCTCGGCCCGAGAGTTGCCGACGCTCGACGAGAGCGGTTCTGGGGCGAGCGGATGTGCTACTGGATCATCATCGGAGGGGTCTTCATGACGATGATCCTCGTGCTCATAAGACACCTGCGGCTTCGGCAAAGGGTGTACGGTCATGTTGTCAGGCGAGCTGGAGATGCGATGGGGTCCGAATAGGAGGAGTGGCCGATGGGAGATGAAGGTGGACCGGGGCGTTCTTTCGGTGTAGTTGCCCTCCTGATTGGTGTGATTGCGGGCTACCTCTTCTGCTACGGCACATCCGTGCGCCATCTACGTTCAGAGTTGCGCTACGCCCGCAAATCCATGCACCAATGGGAGGAACTTCAGCGACAAGAGCGAGAGAAGATCAGTATGCTGCAAGAACTGTCTGTGGCGCAGATCGAGAAGTATGTGGCCGCGCTGGACGAAAGCAGTAGGCGGTTTCTTGAATTGCAGAACCTACTCAACCAGAAAGAGCTGCAGCTGGCAGAGGCACCGTCTGCCTATATCATCGTGCCGTCAGCGTTCATCGCGGTACTGCTTCTCGTCACGGCTCTGATCCTAAGGGACTCCAACCAGCAAGCTGTCACAACCCTCGAGAACGTCGTGGCAATGGCCCCAGATGCTTTGATTCGAACGTGTTTGAGAACTCGACTGTCAGACGCGAGGTCACCGTGGTCGCTGACGCGTCAGCGTCTCAGCCTCCTGTGACGCGTTCAATACGTGGTCAAGTGCCCGGTCCACGCGTTGAGGTAGAAGGGAGGATCAAGCGGTACTTTGCAGATAAGGGGTTCGGCTTCATAGCGCCAAATGGCGGGGGACCCGACGTTTTCTTCCACATCTCTAACCTTGTTTCCGGTGATGAGGAGGACATCTCTGCCGGGGCCAGAGTACGTTATCGAACTGAGGAAGGGCCAGAAGGCCCCGTTGCCAAGGACGTGAGCCTCTTGGATTAGCCCCGCAACTGAGCCGCGTCGTTATCTGCGTCTATTGAGTTCGTTCCTTTTGCGCGAGGGCATCGGGCTGTGGCGGTGGAAACGATACGCTGGGTCGGCGGGGTAGGTGGGCACGTGGAGCTGATCGACCAGACGCGGCTGCCCGGGGAGTTCCTGCACATCGAGTGCAGCACGCTGGAGGAAATCTGGGTGGCGATCAAGGTCCTGCGCGTTCGCGGGGCCCCGGCCATCGGGATCGCCGGCGCAATGGGCCTGCTGCTCGGGGTCCAGCGCTCGGCGGCCGCGGGCTTCGACGATTTCCTGGCCGACCTGCGCAGGGCGAAGGACTACCTGGCCACGAGCCGACCGACCGCCGTCAACCTGTTCTGGGCGCTGGAGCGGATGGAGCGCACGGCGCTAGCTAACCGGGAGGTGCCCATTGCTGAGCTCAAGGAGCGCCTGCTGACGGAGGCCCTGGCAATCCAGGAGGAGGACCGCCGCACGTGCCGGGCGATCGGGCGTCTGGGTGCTGCTCTGCTCCGGGATGGCGACACGGTGCTGACGCACTGCAACGCCGGCGGGCTGGCGACGGCGGACTACGGGACCGCCCTGGCGGTGGTCTTCGCCGCGCACGAGGCCGGCAAGGCGATCAGAGCCTTCGCCGACGAGACCCGCCCCCTCCTGCAGGGCGCGCGCCTGACGGCGTGGGAGCTGAAAGAGGCGGGCATCCCGGTGACGCTGATCTGCGACAGCGTGGCCGCGCAGGTCATGCGCGAGGGGCGCGTGGACGCGGTCATCGTCGGCGCCGACCGGATCGCCGCCAACGGCGACGTGGCCAACAAGATCGGCACCTACGGCCTGAGCGTTCAGGCGCGCGAGCACGGCGTGCCGTTCTACGTGGCCGCCCCGGTGAGCACCTTCGACCTTTCGCTCGCCGACGGGTCCGGGATACCCATCGAGCAGCGCGACGCGCGCGAGGTGACCGAGTGGGGGGGCCGCCGCACCGCGCCCGATGGCATAGAGGTCTACAACCCGGCCTTCGACGTCACCCCGGCGGCGAACATCGCGGCCATCATCACCGAGCGCGGCGTCATCGAACATCCCACCGCCGAGAAGATCGCAGCTCTCCTCTCCTGAACCCATGCCCGGCGGAAGAACCCACCAGCGGCACGGCCGTCGTCGGTTGTCGGCACGGCCCCGGCGGTGTATAGTCGGGCGGAGGCCGCAGGGTGCTGGTTTCCAGGACGCGACGCCGAGAAAGGAACCGAATGGCGGGCACCGAAGGAAAGCACAGGCGACCGAGCTGGGACGATTACTTCATTCGCATCGCCTCGGAGGTGGCCAGGCGCTCGACCTGCCTGCGGCGGCACGTGGGTGCGCTGCTGGTGCTGGACAAGCGCATCCTCGCCACCGGTTACAACGGCGCCCCGTCCGGCGTGCCGCACTGCTCGGAGGCGGGGTGCCTGCGGCAGGAGCAGAACGTGCCGAGCGGCCAGCGCCACGAGCTGTGCCGCGGCCTCCACGGCGAGCAGAACGCCATGCTCCAGGCCGCCCGATACGGGATCCGCATCGAGGGTGCGACCCTCTATACCACGCACGCGCCATGCTCGATGTGCGCGAAGATGGGCATCAACTGCGGCATCGTCAGGATCGTCGCAACGGCCGATTACCCTGACGAGCTGGCCTGCCGGCTGCTGGACGAGGCCGACGTGGAACTGGTCCGGAAAGGTCCCGCCGACGAGCCGGAGGAAGGGGAGGAATAGGGACGTGGACAAGGGGCTCAAGCTTAGCTTGCCCCGTTGCGTGCATATTGGGCCGGGGGCGGTGCGGCGCCTGGGCGAGGAGGTCGCCCGACTCGGGGAGCGCGCGCTGCTCGTGACCGGGCGCAGGGCGTTGCGGGAGTCGGGGACGCTGGACCGGGTGCTTGCGCTGATGGGCGATGCGGGCATATCCGTCGAGGTCTTCGACGAGGTCCCGCCGGAGCCCGACCTTGCGACGGTCGACCGCGCCCGCGAGCGGCTGCGAGGGGCCGATTGCGACGTGGTGATCGGGCTCGGCGGAGGAAGCGCATTGGACGCGGGCAAGGCCGCGGCGGCGCTGGCGGATGCCGACGAGCCCACGGCCGTCTACCACGCCGGCGCGGACGTGCCGGCGCGCGGGCTGCCCCACATCGCGGTGCCCACAACGGCCGGCACGGGGTCCGAGGCGACATCGAACAGCGTGCTCATCGACCCCGACGGTATGGTCAAGAAGAGCCTTCGCGGGCCGACGCTGCTGCCCGACGTGTGCATCGTGGATGCGGAGCTGACGCTGAGCTGTCCGCCGAGCGTGACGGCCGCCAGCGGCATGGACGCCCTGGTGCAGGCGATCGAGTCCTACGTCTCCGTGCACGCCGTGGCGACCACGGAGGCGCTCTCGCTGG
>CAZXDF010000425.1:0-3932 GCA_964639345.1 uncultured candidatus Brocadiaceae bacterium
ACTTCCATCTCGGCCATGGCGTACGCTTGCTGACCCGCCTCGTGCCCGCCGAAGCGCGCGCTGAAATCGAGCGTGTCCCCCTCAATTGAGACGTCCTGGCCCTTGAGCGTCTGGTCGCCCACCTTCAGCCTCTCAGGCACCCTTGAGAGTTCATCCACCGCCGCATGAACTTGCGGGATCGCCTCCTTGTACCACCTATAGTTCTCCTCTCGCGCCCAGTCGATCTTCGTTGTCTCCGCACCGGTCGGTCCGAAGACGCGCCAGCGGGTGGGGAACTCGACGGCTGCCTTGGCCTCTGACGGAAGGCGCGTCTGGCGCCCTTCCCGGTCCACAAAATCCCATTCCTCTTCGCCAATCCGCGTCAGGCCCATTTGTCTTCCTTCCGTTGCGAGAACCGTCTGCGCATTGCAGCAACTGGTGACGGAAGCACCGCCGCACGCATCCTAAATCCTCTTTCAGCCGGGGTCTCACACATGCCGCTCCTGGAGCGGGACATTCTGTTGACCCCCGCCAGCCGAGAGGCTACATTCTCGGGGATTCCCCGGCATTTGGCAACCCGAGAGCCGAGTGCGACCAATACGCTGAATTGGAAGCGCCGGTTCGCCAGGCGCCTCTCCTTCCGAGACATGCTCACGGCAGCCGCTCTTCTCTCTTTCGTCGCGGCCCTGATCGCGGTAACATGCCGGCGTCAGCGACGTAGCTGCTTCAGTAGTGCCAATCCTCGCTTATCAATGGGGCGCACTTCAGTTCTTCGCGATGAAGGTGCCACTGTGGCATGAATTGATCCATGTACGCTCTGAAGCGATCGTTGTGGCGACGTTCCAGCAGGTGGGTCATCTCATGCACGAGAATGAACTCAAGGCACGACGCCGGTTTCTTGGCGAGTTGCAGGTTTAGCCAGATTCGCCGAGCCCCGCAGTTGCAGGTTCCCCAGCGTGTCTTCATCCTCTTGATACGCCATTCGGCCACCGTCACGCCGATCTCAGGCTCCCACTTGGCAATCAGCTCGGGTATCTGCTCGCGCAGCCGCTCGCGATACCACCCACGGAGCACTGCCTCCCGCTTGTCCCGGTCGGTTCCCGGGCGCACCCGCAATTCCATGGCTGTGCCATTCAGCAGGTTGACCAATGGCGGACCATGGTGCTCGATCACATCAAGCCGGTATCGCCGTCCCTGGACGTAGTGGCTCTCAGCCGTAACCATTTCGCGCGGCGACCGACGACCTTGCTGCGAGAAGCCCTTCTGCTTCCTCCGAATCCACTCCAGGCGCGAGACAATGGCCAACCGCACGGCCTCATCATCCAGATGTAGCGGAACTGTCACGCGCACCCTGCCCCTGGGCGGATAGACGCGCAGATGGAGGTTCTTGATGTTCTTCCGGACGACCTCCACCGGTATGCCGCGCACTCTTATCTGGTGCCGTTTAGTAGTCACGCGATGCTTCCGTCACTGACTGCTACTTCGGCGCTTCCGCCCCTGCCTGTCACACCCCTGCCCACAAGCGCCTGCCATGCTACACTTTGCGCCAGGATCCTGCAATACCTAACTTCGGCTCCGAGAGGCCATCCATGAACGGCGCTGCCGCACGCATTGCAGAGGTGAGGAAGGGCGGGCATGGCAGAGCGGTCATTCCTTCGCCCCGTGCCTCTTGAAGAACTCCCAGATGACCTCGCTTGCATCGATATCGCGGCTAGTCTTGCCGATAACTCGTTCCGGCAAGTACTGCCATCCTCCCGGCCATGTGTGCCCCCCACCCTCGACCCTGTACAGCACAACCTCGGCACCATCATTTCCTCCGCCGTATGTTTCGACCGTCACTCTTGTCGCGTCATCCGGCGCCTTGTCCTGCAGCATGGTCCTCTCCAGTTCCCGTCGACACCCGTTATGACGGACCCAGAACTCCACTGTCTTCGCCGTCGAAAGGACCTTGCCGAGCTTCTTCCAAGAGAAGCCGATGTCGCCGCCTTCCCATGGGACGAGCGGGTCCTTTGTGCCGTTGATCATGAGCACCGGGATCGACTGAGGAGGTTTCGCCTCCTCGAATTCGATCGGCAGCGAAGGTGTCACGGGCGCAATCGCCACGACCTTATCAGGCAGTTCCAACGCCAAGCGGAACGCCATCAGGCCGCCGTTTGAAATGCCCGTGACATAGACGCGTTTCGTGTCAACCCTGAAGTCTGCGGCCAACTTGTCTATCAGCGCCGATACGAAACCGACATCGTCTATCTCTTCTCGCTGGGCGCGATAGGTCACCGCCTTTCTTCCATCATTCCAACGCCTTTCAACTCCGTCAGGGTAGACGACAATGAAGCCATCTCTGTCGGCTAGAGCATTGAACCCGGTCCGTGTGAGACGCTCCATTCGCTCTCCCGTTCCACCACCGCCGTGGAGCACGATGAGAAGCGGCGCGGCCCTTTCTCTGGCGCGCGGAGGGGGGACATGAAGGCGATAGGTCCGTGTCAATCCGTTGTGGGTCAACGATCCAGCGAGATGGGCAGCAATATCGTCACCCTTCTCCAGCCATGTCACCTTCGTCACAACCTCACCGCACAAGGAGTTGGCGTATTCCTCGTTGAAATAGGCCTTGCCAACCTTGTCTTCCTTGAGGTAGTAGTTACAGAAGACGACGATCATTGCCTTGGAGATTCTCTGGGCGTCCGGCCTGGCCTTTGAGGGAAGCACCCATGCCCTGGGGTTGTCGGAGAAGCAGAGATGATCAGCGTTCTTCAGCCAGAGCATGTACTTGTTGACCTCCGGCATGAGTCCGAAACCCTCCAACCTCCTCTCGGCGGGCTGATGTCGCCCGTCATGCCCAAACTGGGTATCTTCCGTTCCGCTGAGGCAAAGGAGGGGACGGTTGATTGTCCTGTAACTCTCTTTTCCAAAGCGCGACGTGCCCGGACCCTGTGGCGACAATGCCACGCCGACCGTCACGCGGGACTCGCTCAGGTCCGATGCCAATCCCTTCCCCGGCTCCACGGTGGGTTTGAGGTAGTCCAGAATCGGCCGGGCTCCACAGGCCACCAATGTAGTGTAGGCACCGAAGGAATGGCCCATGACAGCGATCTTCTTGGCGTTGATCTTGCCTTTCAGTTCCGAGCTTACTCGATTCCACACAATAGCTTGGTCGATGGCAAAACTGACGTCCAGCGGCCGTTCCAAGACCGCCTTCGGGTCAGTCGTGATTCTCTGAACTGCCTTGAGAAAGCGCTGCCGGATCGTTCCTGTCTCGTCCCGCATAAGCTTCTTCATCGTTTCATTGTTACTTCGCACGTGCTCCAGGCAGAAGACGACGTAACCGTGGCTGGCCAGATGCTGCGCCTGATAGATGTTCGCATCCCAGTCACCGCCGCCGCCGTGGGACACAATGACGAGAGGAAAGGGCCCGTCGGCATCCGGATAGTGCACCTTGATCGGCACCTGACGGCCGTTGCGTTTCGCGTCCCTCAGGCCGGGGAACTCGAGCGTCTCTACGGCAAAGGGCCCCGGCTCGTAATAAGGTATATTAGGTTTGCCATCGGAGAGGGGACTGGTCGGCTCAGTGGATGTCGCTGCCCGGCATTCTAAAGCCGGAAACAGGAGCGCACACAGGAGGAAGAGCACATGGCAGGTTATCTTGCTCATTCAGGTTCTCCCTTCCCTCTTCTTGACGCGCTTCATGGTCTCCCAAGCGCGTTCAGATTCTGAAGATGTCCCCCATCCTGCCGCACCCATTGCAGAGGTGAGGAGGGCGGGCAGGTAAGGCATGGCAGGGGAACAGCGTCGATCAGCATTCCCCGTTCCCCTGCGACATGAGCGGCGTACCTTTCCCCTTAGCAGCCCGTGGTGAAAGTAGTCGGCCCATGGTCCTTTTACGATACGGCGAGTCGGCTGGCCGGGAACCGGATGGCGCCACGTTCTGGCTGAATTGCGCCCATGCATCGGCTCTGGGC
>CAZXDF010000426.1:0-3128 GCA_964639345.1 uncultured candidatus Brocadiaceae bacterium
GATCCAGACCGACGCCGCGATCAACCCCGGCAACAGCGGCGGACCCCTGGTGAATCTGCGGGGCGAGGTGGTCGGCATCAACACGGCCATCTACAGCCCTACCGGGGGCAACCAGGGTTTGGGCTTCGCCATTCCCGCCAAGATGGCCCTGGAGGTCCTGCCGAGCTTGATGAAGGGCGAGAAGATCGAGCGCGGCCACCTTGGTATCTTGGGCAGCGAACTGACCGCGGAGATCCGCAAGCAGTTCGGCTACGAGGGCGAGGGCGGCGCCCTGATCGATGACGTCTTCGCCGACTCGCCCGCTGAGAAGGGCGAGCTCCAGCCCGGCGACATCATCACCGAGTGGGACGGGCAGGGGCTGGAGAGCTTCCGGGAATTCCGGCGCATTGTGGCGGCCACGAAGCCCGGCCGGACGGTGAAGCTGAAGGCCTGGAGGGGAGGGGCCGAGAAGACCCTGAAGGTCAAGGTCGCGTCCCAGGCCGAGGCCGAGGCCATGGCCCAAAGCGAGGAGAAGGCGAAGGCCGAGGTCGGCTGGCTGGGCCTGAAGGTGGGACCGGTGACGGATGAGGTCCGGGAGCGGATGAATCGCGGAAGGCTCAGCGGCGTCGTGGTCACAGAGGTCGAACCCGGCAGCCCGGCCGCGAAGATAGGCATCCAAAGAGGTGACGTGATCCGGAGCGTGGACCAGGTGCGCGTGAGGTCCGCGACCGATTTCCGCAATCTGGTGGCCAGGAAGAAGCGGCAGAAGACAGTACTGCTGCACGTGGTGGACCACCGGACCGGCCGAGCGGGGTTCGTGGTGGTGGGCGCCGAGTGAGTTCCCCCGAGTTCCCGGCGCACGAGTCGGGACGCCCCTGGCGCGGCTTCTAACGAGAAGACGCCCTCTCCATCAGAGGGCGTCTTCTCGGTTCAGCAGGCCTGTGTCGCGCAGGGGCGGCATTGTCTGCCGATGCGCCACGAGGGTGCCACCGCAGGTAGGTCGAATTAATCTTCTGTTGGTTTGCGGCCGCCGCCCCGGAGAAGGAAGTCGCAGTCGTCCTGCCGGTCCTCGCCCGTCTTCACTTGCGCGCATTCCTCGGTCGCACCCGCCACTTTCATCTGCGCCACCGGCCCTCCCGCCTCCTGAATCCGCCGACTCGGTCCAGGCCATTTCAAATCCATCGGTCATAAGCGCCCATATCGGACACACGAGCGCCGCCGGGACGAATACACTGGCGGTGTGCGATTGGAGCACTTCGGGTCGACCGGTGGAGGATGGATGGCAACTATGGTTGTGAAGCGCGACAAGTTGATCGACAGGGCGCGGCGCCTCTACGCCGGCGGCATGAGCAAGAGCGCCGTGGCACGCGTCCTTGGCGTAGGGACGGATACGCTCAGGCGATGGCGCCGCTACGATCAGGAGCGGGGCATGCCGTGGGAAGGGGACCGCCGCCAGTGGCGGAGCGTGAGCCATGAACTGGTGCTGCGCACGCTTGAGGAGCGCTTCGGCCGGGCGGTGCTGGAGGCCGAGATGGCCGGTGCGGCCGGGGATGAGGAAGCGAGGCAGGAGGTCGAGGGGCGGCTGCTCAAGATGCTGCAAATCCTCAACGGCTACCGCAAGAGCGCCGACGATCTCACGCTCCAGCTTCGCGCGATGGAGGAGTTCGCCGGCTTCTGCGTCAATCACCTCTCGCCCGCCGACCTGGCCGTGGTGCGCCGGGTGGTGGATCGCTTCCTGGAGCACTTGAGAAAGGAAAACTTATGACCTTCGGTTGGTTTCAGGCGGCGGTGTCGGTGCTGAGCGCCATTACGGGCGGGTTCGTCGGAGGGTGGACGGTTGCGTTCCGGCTCGGGCGCTGGCGCCAGTTCGTTGAGGACAGGCTGGCCGCCGCCGAACGGAGGCTCGAGAACGGCGATCCGCACGTCGGCAAAGTGCCCGTGCTGGAGGCGAAGCTCGACACTGTGATCGAAGAGCTGCGCGCCATCAAGGTCGAGAGGCGCGGGGACCGGAAGGAGTTCGTCTCGCGCATCGAGTGCGAAAGGACACACGCCGCGGGCTGACCCTTGGCCCGGCCCGCTGCCGGGGCGTTCGTTACCGAAACGAATAGAAGGAGCATAGTCAATGGATCGTGAAGCCGTCGAAAAGCTGTCTGCGGACGTCAAGCGCCGCCGCGAAGAGGCCGAAGGCAAGGCATCGCGGGCGGCCGATAGGCTCCTGCGCGTTGCCAGCGGCCTGACCGCCCTGTCCGAAGTGGACGCGGACCACGTGAGGGCCGCTGCGGATGAGTTCGCCGGCGCCGTCGAGCGCCTCAAGCTTCTGGAACAATTCTCCCGCAACCTGCGCGCACTCCTGATGTGACGGCAAAGGATTATGAGGAATGCAGGAAGATAGGAATGCAGGAAGACGGCAAAGGCAACGCAGAGATGAGGGTAAAAGGCAAGGCTCTACGGGCTTGATGTGTCTCCCCATGCGAAGGCGACGAATCATCAGGAAAGCAGGAAGATAGGAATGCATGAGAACGGCAAAGGCCACGACCGAGATGATGGCGTGCGGGCTCGATGTCTTGCCGCTGTCCGCTGTCGTCTTCGTCGTGTTCCTGCCTTCCGGATAGTCCGTTAGGAGTTCTTGACGGCAAAGGATTATGAGGAATGCAGGAGAACGGCAAGGCAACTGTGGCGATGAGGGTAACAGACAAGGCTTTGGCCTTGGGGTCTTTTCCCGATGTGAAGGCGACGAATTATCAGGAATGCAGGAAGTTAGGAATCGAGGAGAACGGCAAAGGCAACGCACAGACGAGGGTAGAAGGCCAGGCTGCGGCCTAGGGGTCTTTCCCCTGTCGGCTGTCGTCTTCGTCGTGTTCCTGCCTTCCTCGCTTCCTGCTTTCCTGATAGTCCGTTAGAAGTTGGCCGTGGCGGATTGGACGCGACAACATGAGCAGCAGCGCCAGAAGGTCCTGGACCTTCAGACTCTTGAACTCTTGGACTCTTTCTCCTTCTCTTCCGTGTCTTCCGTGGGCAGGTCGTTCGTCTGAGCGCTGATAACTGGAAGCCAACCCATGCGCGAATGGCCAAGACAGCACGCACTAATCATCCGGGGCCTCCGCGAGCAGATGGCCGGGCAGGCGGCCGCGTTCGAGGACCTGGGCGCG
>CAZXDF010000427.1:0-14411 GCA_964639345.1 uncultured candidatus Brocadiaceae bacterium
TCCCCAGCGCTACGTCAGCCTGACGCAGCTTCACCACTACCTGCTCTGCACTATGCCGTTTCTTCATCTGAGAATCCTTTCCGGACTATTGCCGTATGGATCCTCTCACAACTCCTGGATCAATTCTCGGGGAAGGGGTCATCGCGGAGTTGACGGGCGACTTTGAGATCTGGGGTACCGAGAGTGCAGACGAATTCGCTGTCCTTCCCCCAAAGCCGGGGCGGCTTCGGAACGCGAATGTACCAGCAATTGCCACGCTTCTGAAGATACTTCTTGTCCGCCATAGGTTCTCCTTTCGGCGTAACCTCTGGCGTGCGTGGCATCGAGCCAGCCCTCCTATCCCCCTTTTGTCAAAGCACTTACAATGTGTGGTGGAGGCGGCGGGAATCGAACCCGCGTCCCGAGAACCTTCCCTTGGAGCTTCTACGCACGTAGTCAGTCATTTGGTTCTCGTCGGTCCGGCTCCGACTGACAGGATCCGGACCGACCAGCCCGATTGGGCGGTTTTGCCGCCTTCACCGCTGCCCTACGGACCGAAGGACGTTGCGGCTAAGCCTGCGAGCTTGTCGCCGGGCGTCCGTCCGCAGGCGGGGCGAACGTCGGCGTGGCGGTCAGTTAAGCCGCCATTGCGTATGCCGGTTTGGCATGTTTGGTTTTTGCCAGGTGTTTTACGAGGCCTCCTGACAACCTCGGTGCGCAACTCCAGATTCCAGTGCCCGGTCGAAACCCTTTCGCCCCCCACCGACAGTGTAATATAGCCGTTCACGTGCCACGAGTCAAGGTACAGAACAGCGTCGTGATCCACAGTCGCGGGGAGTCATGGCCGAAAGTTGTGTGTAGACGATGAGGGGAAGGTGGCGTATCCTGGGTGATTCTTTGCGGGTCACCCACCTTACGAGGAGGGAGTGGATACGCCATGGGTGATGGCAACGTTGCGGAGCTGCCCGGTCCAGCGGCGGCGCCAGGCGCTTGATCGAATGGCGCCCCAAGCACTACCATAGGGCCTGACCGGAGGGAGGCGGGCACAGGCGCATCACGGGTGTCCGGCGCGCGGCCCGGGAGGAGCGGTTCGTTGGCCTCTAAGGCGCTATTGCAGAACCCGCTCCGTCGGCCCGAGTCCGAGCGAGAGCGCCCGAGGGCAAGGAGGCCGAAGCAGGCGATTCAAAGGCCAGAATCGCCGATGAAGGCCGACACAGCCTTTCGGCGCTCGCAGCCGGCCGGAGCCAGGATGGGGCTCTGCAACAGCGCCTAAGAGCTTCGATAGCATCATGGCTCACCTGCTGCCGGGCATCATCGAGTCCGCCCGGCCCGTGCGCGGCAAGGAGACGGAGAGTCATGAAGATCGCCATCGCGCAGATCAACCCCACCACCGGCGACCTCCCCGCCAACGCTGAGAAGATCGCCGGCGCCATCGGGCAGGCGCGCGAGCGCGGATGCGAGCTGGTCATCACGCCGGAGATGGCCATCACGGGCCTGCTGAGCTGCGACCTGCTGGAGGTGGACGCTTACGTCCGGACCAACCGCGCGCTCCTGGACGAGAAGATCGCCCCCGCAGCACGCGGCATCGCGGCCGTGGTGGGGTTCGTGGACTTCGAGGAGGGCGCAGGCGGTTCGATCGCCCGCCGCTTCAACGCCGCCGCGGTGATTCGCGACGGCCGCATCCTCGCCGTCGCCCACAAGCAGAACCTGTGCCGATATCGCTTCTACGACGAGACGCGCTACTTCACGCCGGGCCGCGCCACCACCGTCGTGCCGCTCGAACTCGGCGGGCGGAGCCGCAACGTCGGCGTGACCATCTGCGAGGACCTCTGGGCCGAGGACTACCCCGTCGATCCCTACAAGGAGGCCGCGCAGCGGGGCGCCGACCTCGTCCTTGTCCTGAACGCCTCGCCCTTCGAGACGGGAAAGCAGCGGCAGCGCCTGAAGCTGATCCGCCAGCACCAGCGGCTCAAACCCCTCCCCGTCTTCTACGCGAACACGATCGGCCTGGGCGACAACCTCAAGGACATCATCCTGTTCGACGGACGGAGCCTCGTCTTCGACGCGGCCGGCCGGCCCGTGGCGTGCGGGCCGTTGTTCGAAGAGGACCTGCTGGTTGTGGAGCTCGACGACGCGTTCAGGGGCACGGAGATCGCCCTGCCGTCCTGGGACGAAGCGGACGAGATGCGCGAGGCCACCGTCTTCGCCCTGCGGGACTACTGTCGGGCCTGCGGTTTCGGGCGGGTTGTTGCGGGCGTGAGCGGGGGGGTGGACTCGGCGCTGTGCGCGGCCCTGGCAGTCGAGGCGCTGGGCCCCGAGAACGTGCTTGGCGTAAGCCTGCCCACGCGCTACAGCTCCGCGGAGACCCAGTGCGACTCCGCCAGGGTATGCGGGAACCTGGGCTGCGAGCACCTCGTCATGCCCGTCGAGAAGCTCTACGAGCAGACGGTGGAGGCGTTCGCATCCTGGGGGGAGGCCAACGAGAGCATCACGCAGCAGAACTTCCAGGCCCGCCTGCGGTGCCTGATGCTCATGGGCGTCAGCAACGAGTCCGGCAGGCTCCTGGTCGCCACGGGCAACAAGACCGAGGTCGGCCTGGGCTACTGCACGCTCTACGGCGACATGGCCGGCGGCATCTCCCTGATCGGCGACCTCAACAAGATGGACGTCTATGCGCTCAGCGAGCACATCAACCGCCGCGCCGGCCGCGAGATCATCCCCTGGAACGTCTTGAGGCGCGCGCCGTCGGCCGAACTCGCCGAGGGCCAGACTGACCCGTTCGACTACCCCGTCGTGGCGCCGATGGTGGACGATCTGATCGCGCGGCTCGACCCGCGCGGCATCATGGAGCGGTTCCGCGAGCGGGGGCTTGGGGGACGCTACCCGGCCGACCTTTACGAGCGCTACGACGAGGGTGCGTTCCGCGCGTTGCTGGCCGACACTTCCAGGCGCTACCACCGCGCCGCCTACAAGCGCTCGCAGTCCAGCCCCATCGTCATCGTCAGCCGGCGCGCGCTCGGATTCGACCTGCGCGAGACCATCATCAACTGCTGGTCCCAGGACGTTTGAGGGGAGGCAATGAAGAATGCCGACACCCGAATGGCGAACGCCCGGCCTGCCCGCCATCACTGGCAGGTGAATTCCTGCGCCAATTCCGCGCATTTTCCCGCACAAGAACTGCGCACAGGGTACATGGTCGGGACTCCGGTGCGTCATTAAGAGGAGCGCACTGAATGGTTGCGAATAGACAGTTGGTCATCAGGTGGGCGGTGTTCGCTTCATGTGTCGTTGTCCTGCTCGTGTTAGGAGGAGTGTGGTATGCTAGGTCAATCAGGCCGCCCAGGATACCGGAATACGCGGCATGGCTTTCCGGTACGACGTTCTCTGCCCGCAGAGATGCGCAACAAGTCCCCTTTGTGCAGGTCAAGCGTTCCGTCCTTGCAGAAGCCTGTGCATTACTGGAGCACGCCGAGTTTGTCTTGCTAACGGCCGAAGAGGCAGATAGACTCGGGGAGCAGCTTCCGGACCTTGAATTGGGGCAGATGGCTTTCCTGGTTCGTTGTATTCAAGATCCCAGCCCGACGGTGACAGTGCCATACCTCGAAGTTCTCTTCTGGCAAGGACAGTTAAGCATTATGCACGTTGCTGAAAGCAGCAAGGCTCGAGGACGGGCTGTAAGGATGCCGATCATCGTGTTCCTTGAGGAACAACCCGAAAAAGTGAGTGTGGAACTGGGGTCGATTGCGTTGTTTGCTGAGCCCTTCCCATAGCAGCCCGTGGCAGAAGTCGTCGTACGCCCTTGAGCCAGCAAACAGGCCCGCTGAGAGTGCCGAATTCGGGCTTCTCAGCCAGCCGAAGAAAGCCCGGATGCGCAAGAAGCCACTTTAGCCACGGGCTGCTAAGATTGATCCAGGAGTTGTGAGAGAATCCAGATGGCAATAGTCCGGAAAGGATTCTCAGATGAAGAAACGGCATAGTGCAGAGCAGGTAGTAACGAAGCTGCGTCAGGCTGACGTGGCGCTCTTGTCGTTTCCCCTCCTGCCGGCAGTGAACGGACACGGGGGCGCGCGCCCGGACGAGCACGATTACGAGTACGTTAACGTGGGCGCCCCGGCTGATCCTGTTGATCCTGTTATCCCGTCAAGTTCGGTCGTCGGGGGTACAAGACTGAGCGCCCTGTTGCGCCCGGATCGGACACGTCGCCCGCACGGAACGGGTAGAATCGGGGTGCGCCCGGCCGGCGCGCCGGCGGGCAGCGGCTGCGGGCGAGACGCCCGCGCTACCCACGCCGTCGGCCGCGCCGCCGAACAGCGAGAAATCTGACCGGACGGACAGGAGGGGACAGATGGGGCGTACGGGGGACAAGGGGACCCACGGTGACCCAAGATAACTCAAAGCGACTGCGTGAAACCGACTGGACGCTGTCGCTCGTGTCGTGCCGAAGTAGGGGGCGCGTCGTGTTCGGGTGGGGTTCGTGTAGGGCTCGTGTAGGGCTCGTGTAGGGACATATGGGGACAGATGCGCCCACAAGGGCACGGGATCACGCGCGCCGCCGGCGCGCCGGCCGCGCGGACGGCCGGGGGTGAATTGCCTCATGCGCCGGGCCGCCCTATAATGGGCCGGCTGTCTCGGGTTGTGTGTTTCGCGTCCGGGCAAGATGGGAGTGAGCGCAGATGGCCGGTCAGTTTTCGGAGGCGGGGAGGTTCAGCGTTCTGCCGCACCTGTGCGCCCGGTTCGATGCCGTCGGCCGCAAGCTGGCCTTCAAGGCCGAGGCGCTGGAAGAGTGGCGCAGGTGGCGCACGGCGCTGCGCCGCAAGCTCAAGGAGCTGACCGGCTATGCCACCATGCAGGCGGCGCCGCTCGAGCCGAGGGTCACCGAGCGCGTCGAGGTCGATGAGTTCGTGCGCGAGCGGGTCGAGATCCGGACCGAGCCCGGCGTGATCATGCCGCTGTATGTGATCCGGCTCAAGGAGCTCGAAGGCCGCAGGTTGCCGGCCGTGATCTGCCCGCACGGCCACGGCAGCGGCGGGAAGGTGTCGACGGCGGGCCGATCCGACATCCCCGAAGTGGCCGAGGCCATCAAGCAGTACAACGGCGACTACGGGCTTCAGTTCGCCCGCGCGGGATTCATCACATTCTGCCCCGACGCGCGCGGCTTCGGCGAGCGGCGCGAGGCGGCGACGCCGGACCCGATGAAGTACTCCTGCGAATGGATCAACCACATGGCCCTGCCGCTCGGGCAGACGGTGACGGGAATGTGGGCGTGGGACTTGAGCCGGCTGATCGACTACGTGGAGACGCGCGAGGACTGCCTGCGCGGCGGAGTCGGGTGCGCGGGGCTTTCCGGCGGCGGGCTCCAGACGCTGTGGCTCAGCGCGCTTGACGACCGCGTCAGGTGCGCCGTCGTCAGCGGCTACCTCTACGGCTACAAGGAATCGCTGCTCGTGATGCACACGAACTGCTCGTGCAACTACGTGCCGCGCCTCTACGAGTACGCGGACATGGGCGACATCGCGGCGCTCATCGCCCCGCGTCCCCTGCTGGTTGAAACTGGCAGCGCTGACCACCTGAACGGTGCAAGCGGCCTGAAGAACGTCAGGCTCCAAGTGGCTGCGGCTCGCCGCGCCTACCGGCTGCTCGGTGCGCAGAAGGCCTTGAAGCATGACATCTTCGACGGCCCCCACATGTGGCACGGCGTCCAGGCCGTTCCGTGGATGCAGCGGTGGATGGGCCGAGATGCAGGAGAGGTGGATGGCGACGTCCGGAATCGATAACGAGTTGACCCGTGCCGATTTCGAGGGGTTGCCGTCCAGACTCTTGTGGCGCGGCAGCCGGCACTCGCCGGACGTGCTGCTTTACGAGGTGAACGGCGAGCTGGTCGCGCTCAAGGACTTTCGCGGCAAGCCCTGGGTGTGGCGGATTCTCATCGGGCTGTTCCTGATCAGCCGCGAGGCGGGCGCGTTGCGAGCGTTGGCGGGAATGAGCGGAATCCCCCAATTCCGCGGAATGCCCGACCGGTATTCGCTCGCAATGACATACATTGCGTGCGAGCCTGTCAGCAAATGGAAGCTGCGGCGTGGCGGTGACGAGCGCCTCGCTGCCGAACTGGAAGGGCTGGTCGCTGAAATGCATCGCCGCGGGGTGGTGCACCTGGACCTGAAGCACAGGACCAACGTGGCCGCTACGCCGGACGGGCACGCCGTCCTTCTGGATTTCGCCAGCGCCCTGCGTTTCAACCCGGGTTGGTTCGGCGGACGCCTTATGGTCAAGCTGCTTGGCGCGCCGGACCGACTGGCCGTGGCGAAGTGGAAGAGCAAGCTCGGCCCTCGTCGGCAGAGCCGCGTGCAGAAGCGCAGGGTCGAGTTCCTACGGCTGCTCGGACTTGCCCTGAGGCCGCTCAAGCTGCTGAAGAAGATCCGGCGCGGCCTGCGCAGGCGAGGGAGGCAATAACCCCGCGCAGGGCTCCTTGCGCCCTCCTCAACCGCCCCTTGCCCCCGGCGCGCGACGCGGCAGCGCTACTGGAGCTTGCTGCTGTCGCCTTCGATTTCCGCCGTGCGCTCCTGCCGCGTGATCTCCTCGGTATGCGCGATCAGGTCCGCCAGGGGTTCGGTCAATTCCTGCCCGCGCCGCGACATGGCCCCGCGCGCCGTCTCCAGCGAGTGGCTGAGGTTCGGCCCCTTGGAAAGGCGGCCCCCCCGGCAGCACGCGAAGGAAGGAATGAACTTCGGGAGCGCGCCCGGTCCGGCCGCCAGGTGGCACAGTATGCCCACAACGCTGCCCGCGTCCAGAAGCGTGCCGATGCCGGCACAGGTGTAATCGCCGATGAAAGTGCCCGGCCTCTCGCGGTCGCTCATCCGATCGCAGCCGGCCGCCAGGGCGCCGATGTCGACCCACTCGCAAACGTAGCTGTGGCCGAGGTATCCCGCGTGGCGCTTCTCCACGTTGGCGTGGAGGATGCTTTCCTCGATCTCGCCCCCGACGCTGCAGCCGGGGCCGATCGAGCAGCCGCCTCGCACGATCGCCGCCAGGAGCTGCGCTTCCTCGCCGACGAAGCACGGGCCGTAGATGGTGGTGTGCGCCGTCACGGTCACGCCGTCGCTCAGGATGACGGGCCCCTCGCGGCAGTCGATCCAGGTGTGGGGTTGGATCTCAACGTTCTCGCCGACGTAGAGGTTCTCACCCGGCCCGATCATCGCCGCGCCCTTCAGCGGGGTGCTCTTGCGCTCCGAGTCATAGTGGTCCTCGTAGTCGGCGACGATCTGCGCCGCATTGCGGGCGATCAGATCCCAGGGGTGGCGGATCAGAACGTCGTCGACCGTGCGCGCGGCAAGCGTGCCGAGCGCTTCCTGCGCGATGCCGATGGCGGCTGCGGCGTCCAGGCCTTCAACCGTTTCCGCCTTCAGGAAGGCCCAGACGAACCGTCCGTCGCCGGTCACGCCCACGGCTTCCTCGGCGGCGTAAGAGGATGGCTCGCCGGTCAGAATGGCTCCGGCGCTGACCAGAAGGATATCGTCGTCGGCGCGCACGGCCTCGTGGCTGTTGACCATGCCCTCGCCGTGTCTCTCGGCCGCCACACCGTCAAGCTCGTCCCGGGTCTCCAGGTAGAGCGCGGCGCCGGGGAACTTCCTCTCGACCTTCTGCTTGAGCGTGAAGCTGCCGCAGCGCAGGTCGAAAACGGGCCGCAGGCAGGTCAGCGGGTAGAGATCGCCGACGTGCTCGTCCTCAAAGAGAATCACCTTCACTTCCGCCCCCTCCATTATCCATTCGGACACACCTAGCGGGAGCTACTGTCGATACACCGGGCCTCAGGAGCCCTTCATAGTTGCCCCAGCAGGTCATCGATCTCGGCGTGAAGCGCCCTGGTCTTCTCCCATACCTCGCGAACGAAGCTGTTCTCGGCCGCCGGTTCATGCGCCTCGGCGTAGTCGTCGATTATCCGGCCGCCGCGCTCATCGTCCTTTTCCTTTGCGAGCTGAACCTGTTTCGCCACTTCCTCTTCCACGTCGCGAAGCAGCCTTAGGTTCGCCGCGACATCGTTGTCCGGCAGTTCCCGCGCCAGGAGCCCGCGCTGATGCTCCCAGGGCATCTCGGTCGCGGGGGAGCCGAGCAGCCCGCCCACCTTGTCCTTCTGACCGGCCGCCAGCAGCTCGGCCACCTTCTTCTCCAGGCCCAGCAGGGCGTAGCGCCTGGCGTAGTAGGTGTAGGCTTCGACGGCATCCTTCCTCGAACGCTCAAGGAGGTAATTCTTTCCAAGTCCCCGGATGTCACGCGAGGTGTAAAGGTCCTTGGCTTTCTTCACGTCCCGGAGGCGGTCGCGCGCGTCCAGCATGAGGCCCACGGTGTCGGGCCGGAACACGTCGAAGACGAACTGCGTGCGCCTGGCCTTGTTGCGGGCCTTGTACTTGCCCTCATTGCGCATGAGCATGAACATGTTGTTCCCCAGCACCCAGGCGGGCATGATCTCGTTGAACGCCGGAGAAACGCCGGGCATCGTAGCGGCAGGGGTGTTGATGAGCGAGAAGGGGAATGTGACTTTCTGCGGCAGCGTAGTAACGGAGGTAGCAATGATGCTGTAGGGTGCGTGGCTGAAGTCGGCGGGGTACTTCACGTTGCAGCCCATCCCGAAGAACGGACCCTCGCCCGGCCACAGCTCCTGATCCGGCGCCCTGGAGGTGTGGTTGCTGCCGACGTTGGCGCCGTAGGCCACGTTGCCCTTGCCCTCGGGCCAGAAGGCCGCTATCAGAACCGACTGATGATGGAAGCCCACGAACGGGCCAAGCAGGGACGCGGTGAGCTCGCCCTCGGCCACGCCCGTGTTGGGTCCCAGGATCGATTCGGTCACCTTGCCGTGACGCTCCACGTGGGAATGCTCGGTCATGAGGCTCGTGTCCACGAGGGCCATCGTCGTCACCTCGCACCCCCACTGAATGAGGGAGCCGCTCACGTGTGCGCCGCGGCTGATCTCGGTCTGTTCGTCCGCGTTGCTGAGGATGGTCGAGTCCGTCACGGACCCCGCGCCGTCGATAATGGCGCCGTCGCCGATGAAGCTCGCGCGCACCTCCGGCGTGTTCACCACGCGCGCGCCTTCGCCGATGATCATCACGTCACAGCGGGCGGCGTCGACGTACTCCTCGATCCCCTTCTCGTAGGCCGCCAGCAGGGCCTTGTCGTCCCGCGACCTGCCCACCTTCTCGGCAACGGTCACGTCCATCTCCGCATAGATGAGCGTGTCGCGTCCCCCGGTCTCGATACCGATGGGAAGCTCGCCTCCGTTGCCGAACTCGGCCCCTTCCTCACCGGCGACGAGGCCGCATCCGAAGACTATCGCGCGCCCCTTGACCACGCACCTGGCCAGAAGGCCGACCTGCTTCACAAGCGCGTCCGCGCCTATGCAGGAGTCCGCGACGGTGCTGCCGTAAACGCCCGTCGGCAGCTCGATGCCGCCTAGGTCAACCTTGCCCGTGAAGGGTCCCATGACGACCTTGCCGAAGAACGAACTGCCGCGTATCCGATCCATGCAGGTCCCGGGGGCCACCATCACGCCGCTCCAGTCTTCGGCGACGTTCCCGTTCGCCTCGAGCCGCGCGATCTCATCCTTCGAGAGCGACCTGGGGGTGACCTCCCCCAATGCGGCGCGCACCGGGCCTTCCGGCGAGGAGTTGATAAGCTGCGAGACTGCAACCAGCTCGGACTCGGCCCTGGCTTGCGTGACCGCTTCTGCCATGTTCGGCTCTTTGACCATTACGGGTTTCCTTGCGTGAAGATTCTACCAGAGAGAAAGCGCCGCCGCCGGAGTCGGCAAACGCATGACGACGCCAGGCCGAATGCCGGGCACCCCTCGAACGCACGAATCTGCGGCCCACGCCCTGCAGGGGCACGGCAGCCTACTCCGCCGAAGCAGCCGCTCCGGCTGCGAAGGCCGGATGCCGTGCCCTACGGGCTCGCAATCATAACGGCGTCAGCGACGCCGATGCTTACTTGTAGCCGTACTTTTCTTTCTGTGCCTGCACGTGCTTGTAGTGATCCGCACGCTTTAGCTTGGAAGCGGCGCCCTTGTCGAGAATGGCGGTCACCTTGCCGGGATGGAGCTGAAGGCCGGAAGAAGTGACCTGCGAGGTCACCGGCCCCTCGATCATCTCCGCGACTACGCCTGCCTTCTTCGCGCCGTTGGCGATCATCAGCGCGTGACGGCTCTCCAGCACGCTGCCGACGCCCATGGTGATGGCGAACTGGGGCATCTGCTCGCGGCCAACCCCGGCGTGCTGGTAGAAGGCCTCCCAGTTGTCGTCGAGCGTCTGCTGGGTGAGGGCCTCCACGTGCGTCCTGGAGCGAAGCGAGGTGCCCGGCTCGTTGAAGGCAATGTGCCCATCGCCGCCGATGCCGAGGAGCTGAATGTCGATGCCGCCCGCCGCGTCGATCTGGTCCTCGTACCACAGGCAGTGCGAGTCCGGGTCGGCGGCGAGGCCGTTGGGGACGTAGGTGTGCCGCGGGCAGATGTCAATGTTCTTGAAGAGGTGCTCATGCATGAAGCGAGCGTAGCTCTGGTCCTCGTCCGACGACTGGGTCATGTCCTTGCTGATGCCAAGGTACTCGTCGAGGTTGAAGGTCGTGACCTTCGAGAAGTCCAGGCCCTGCTCCTTGTGCAGCCTCACCATCTCTTGATACGTGCCGATGGGAGTGCTGCCGGTGGCCAGGCCGAGCACGCAGTCAGGCTGGTGCCGAATGAGGTCGGCAATGATGCCCGCTGCCACCGCGCTCATCTGTTCGTACGTGTCAACGATCACTACGTCCATTCCAGAATCCTCCTTGCATCGTTCCAAGGGACTTCCGAGCGCGCCCGGCCCCGGCTTCAACCGGTGCTCCAGCGCACGCTCGCTAACCGCCGCGGTATACGGCGCAGACAGCTCGTCAGGGCCTCCCGCGCGCCTCGGCGCGAATCGAAATGCTTCCCACGGTGCGCACCTTGCGCGGAGCCTACGGCATAGACCGCGGGTGCCGGCAGCCTTGGCACGGGAGGGCTCCCGAAAAAGGAGTACAACAATACCGCCCCGCCCCTGAAAAGTCAAACGCCAACGCGGACATCCCGCAACGCGGCCCTACAGCGCAAGCGGCGCCAGCAGGCGCAACGCCCCGTCTTGGCCTGTGCCACCAAGTCCGGTTGCACCGCCGATGCAATCGGTTTTGGTGATACAGGCAAGGGATGAGGGAGCAGGGCACTCCAAGTGCCGGTTGGACCGGATGGGATGGAAGGCGGTTGCACCGCGAAGGATGTCTTTACCACGAAAGGCGCTTGCAGCGCCTGTGCCGCCAAGTCCGGTTGCACCGGCCCTACAGCGCCAGCAGGCGCAGCGCGCCCGCCGCAAACAGCCCCAGGAGCACGAGCTGCATCCGCCGCACCGACCGGTCAAGGCGCTCGCCCAGTTCGGGCTCATCCATGGCCCGGGTCAGGAACGCCGTGCGCCGCCGGATGCTGAAGTGACGCCAGGAACCCGCCCGCTCGGGCGTGCCGCTGAGCCATGCCAGGCGTTGCAGAGCAGTGATGAAGGACTCCGGCCTCTCGGCGGCGCGCAACGCGAATATGTCCGCCTGCTGCTCGTGCCGGCGGCTCATCCACCCGAACGCCAACCACCAGTAGAGAGCCGCGAACGCCACCATCACCAGCGTATGCCGCGTGTTCAACTCGCTGCCGAGAATGTCCTGCGGCGGCGGCATGAGGCCGAGGGTCGCCAGGATGTCGAGCGCATTCGCGTAGAAGCACACAAATGCAAACGCAAAAAGCAGATAGAACGTGAAGTGATGCCGCCGAACGTGGCCCACCTCGTGTGCGAAAACGGCCTCGATCTCATCTTCGGAAAGGTGCTCCAGCACCGCGTCGGTGAGCATGACGTAGCGGGTCCAGGGCACGAACCCGATCACGCCCGCATTGGGGAGGTGGCCGTGGGTATGCCAGATGAGGATGTCGCGGCACCGGAAACGGTTCGCCCGGCTCAGGCCCTCCAGACGGTCGCGCAGGGCGCCCGGCGGCAGGGACGAGGTGCGCCACAGCGCCCGCAACATGGCCGGTCCGAAGACCACAAGGGCCAGCACGAACCCGAGGGTCGCCCCGCCCTCAATGAGGCCGTAGTGGGGGGACCCCGACCACAGGAAATACGTGGCGTCCGACACAAGCACCAGCGCCAGCAGGGGCGCCAGAATGATGCCGATTTCCACCCGGAACCGCAGCAGCAGGTACTGAGGCAGGGTCAGGTTCATGTGCCCGCGCCGCCGCTCGAATCCGTAACGGAAGGCCAGGGCGGTCGCCAGCATAAGCAGCGCCGGCGCCAGGCGCGCCACCTCGTCCGCCCCCAGCATCCAGTCCCGACCCGCGAACAGCCCATCCACGAAGCGCAACCAGCCCAGCGCATACACGTCCACCAGCACCAGGCCGATAACCCCCATGTTGAGGACCTGAAACACCCGCACGGCGCCCATGCTCGCCATCCGGTCGCCGCGGGCCGAGAGCCCGGTTGCCACCCGCGAGCCCACCCAACAGGCCACCCCGTTCACGCCTGCCAGCAGCGCCACGCCCGCCACCGTGGCGTACCACGGCATCCCCGAGCCCGCGTGCGGGGCGGGCATGAACAGGATCAGCAGGCAGGCCAGAAAAGCCAGCAGCAACGCGGCGGCTCCGCTATCGTGGAACGCGACTTGAGATGAGGCCGACGAACGAACTGTGGGGCCGAGTAGGGCCAGCCGGCCCCAGCCCGGGACCTCGGACTCACACTATTCTATGCGCGGGCGCGCCGACCCTGCAAGCCGCCGGGGGACTAACATGGTGGGGTCAGTAGAGTTCTCCACCTTTCTGCAAGTTACACCTTCGACACAGAATTTGGATATTGTTGACGCTGTTAGATCCACCCTTGGAGAAGGGGATGATGTGATCGTACTCAAGGTAATCTGTCGCTCCGCACCTTACGCACGCGCCCCCGTCCCTCTGCCACACGGCCACCTTCACGTTGTCCGGTATATGCCGAGTTCTCGCAACGTCGGTGTTGTCCGCTAGCGCGAAATTGCTCCGACGAACCAATGCATACAGAATGGCTTCCAACTTCCCTGCGTCCTGCACGAAGTATAGCCCGGCCCCCCTTGTTGACGTTAGATCAAGGTTCACAGCATTAGCTCCAGATCGAAGGTTGATGATCCTCTTCACGTTGAAATCAAAACTGCGCGCAGGTGACGAGAATATCACTCTCTTGCTTGTTACAATAACTCGCCCTTCAACCCTCTTGATCTGCGTTTGGGTGAGGTACTGATACGTGCAGACACTTACCCAGTGACAGAGTTCCGTACTCTCGAGAAGCAGATCACGTGCCTGTACGCTTGGCAGCTTACCGGCTCGGATGTCTCCCAGCTCGCGTACCCGAATGACTTGCTGTTTCATCTGCTCAATATCGCTGCCGGACAGTTGCAGAGCCTGTTCCAGCGCGGCCAGCTCAGCAAGATCGCTGTCGGTCACTTTGCCGTCCTGGCAAATTATCGCAACCGTTCGCCTGTACAGGACCATTGCATCTTCTTGGGATATGCTGGCAGCTTCGGTCGCTGACAAGCCTGTGGCGGCCGCAAAATTCCGAAGTTTTTCTACCTCCCCCGGCGTCAGACGGCCGTCCTCTGCAAAGCGGCGGAAAAGGGCTCTATACGCATCGACCACGGTCTCTCTCGTTGCGCTTAGCGCTTCCGAGTCGTTCAGCCCGAGCGCACTTCGAACCCTCTGCAATTCGGTCGCCTCCTTACCCGTAAGCTCTCCATCGGCGAGGGACTTGCGTAGCTGCTTACTGTAAAGCTCGCGCTTGAGACGGGATTCTACATTCTGGGCTTGCGAGACCGGCAGCCCGAGCCTCTCGCGTAAACCGGCCAAGGCTCCTCTTTCCGCTTCCGTGACTTCCAGGTCGCTAAAAAAATGCTGAGCATATTTCTCGTACACCGCGACCGATGCCTGGCTGACCGCCCGTCTTGGTAGCTCGACATCCCGTAAGGCGGTTTCCAATGAGAACTCACGTAAACCTCCATGGCCAAGGCAATCCAAGATAACTCGCTCGGCTTCGGCAGCGGCCATTCTGCAGTGAACGTGCTTGGCCCAGACCAGAGTGAGCAACACCGTGGCAGCCACCGCCGATAGAGCAACGCCCAGAAGTGCCATCCCGAGGACAAAACCCAGCACACCCAACATTGCCAAACCCGCTGAGGTGGCACTGGTTGCTAGCACCAGTTCCTTGCTCGTAGCGAAACTCAACGCCCACTTGTGGAACGTCTTGGGATTCATAGTGCCGTCCCCCCGCCCTTGAAACCGCCATGGAACGCAACGCATGCAGAGGCAAATGCCCACTAGCAGATAGCCCTACATCCTCCAGCCCCTGCCATCGGTATGCTACCCCTTTGCCTGCACCGCTGCAACT
>CAZXDF010000428.1:0-4393 GCA_964639345.1 uncultured candidatus Brocadiaceae bacterium
GGACGGTATCGGGTTTTTGTGGCGGCAATATGTGCCGCAGGCCAAGAAAGTCCTCCCGCGTTTGCTGATGTGGCTCGGTGGCTTCTGCACCAGCCCGGACTATCCTACCCCTGGCAATGGTATTACGAGCGTCCAGGTCCACGCGGTCCCCGAACTCATACATATCGGGTGTGCGCTGGTCTTTTGGAACCTGCTTGTGCTCTCTCTTGAAACGACGTATGCGCTGGACAGAGAAGCCCTCCTTGACTTCTCCGGTTTCTGTGTCATGTGCCACCAGGAAGTCACCATCAACTTCGTAATAGGTTTCATCTTCTGTCGCCGAATAAATCCGATCGCCGTTCTGGAGCGTCTGGGCAAGCTCAACTGCCTCCGCCTGTATTTCGGGGGTCATTTGAGCACCCCCCACTCTTACGGTATCGCCCTCACGCTCTGCTCGTTGCCGTTCTTCAGCCAGGAGGCGGCGATCTTCCTTGTAAAGAGGACCGACTTCGGGCGGTGCCGGAGGCTCCGTTGGCACGGGTTCCGGCTCTGGAACGGCCTCCGGCGCTTCCGCCCGACCTTCCTTGATGTCCTGCTCGGCCTGCGCAAACGCCTTCAACTCCTCAGCGCCCTCGCGGTGCTGCGCCTGCCGCTCGGCCTCAACGTGCCGCTTGGCTTCCTCCATCTCGCGCTCGAACAGCTCTTGCTGGCGTTCGCCATAGATCCCGGTGGCTGCCCTGACTGTGCTGCCAGGGATAGCGGGGATGGAGAAGGTTATGAGCTGAAGCATCCGCTCCCGGCTGAACAGCCCCGGCACGGTCTCTTTGAGGCGGTTCCAGAGCTTCGGGTCATCCCCCTCCAGCTTGGCGACCGAGCGCAGGATCGCCCCCAAGTCCTCCTCGGCCACCTCCAGGATGGGACCGTGGTAGCCTGCCTGCTTGAGCACCTTCCCGTAACGGCCCACATCCCACCCGATCTTCGACCGGACAATATCATCGAACTTGCGGGACAGGGCTTGCACTCCGGGAATCTTGCGGACCACCCGGCCCATAGCCTCACTGGACTCCTCTGCGAACAGCTCAATCAGCGTGTCGCCAAAGGCCGCAAGGTAGGCCCGCACCGGAGACACCTTCTCCCCTTTCATGCGGCTTGACAGCATCTTCTCCTGGGCCGTGGCAAACGTCATCCCCGCAAAGGCGGGAGATCTCGCCACAGCACTTCCCGCGCCTGCCAGGAGGCGCGTCCCGGCCTTCGCCGCCGTGCGCCCTATGGTTCCGTGCGCGGTGGCTGCCACACCCTTCAGGCCGAGCTTCGCCCCCACCGTGGCGCCTGCCTTGCCAATCCCGCTGGTCGCCATGAACTCGATCGCGTAGGGCGCCATCCTCGCCAGCCGCGTGGTCACTTCCGCGGGGATCGTCATGCCCCGCTGCTCCATCTCACTGGCTTCGCGCAGGAACTCTATAACGGTATCCCTGTCGTTCGCCTGCTCCCACTCATCACCCTCGCCAGCCTCCAGGCGATCGAATGCTTGGTTGAACTGCCGCGTGCGCCCCCCCCTGATCACATGGCCCAGGAACGGCAGCAGCTCCGTCCCGCGCATCCGGGCGAAGGCTTCGCCGGTTCCCATCGCGCCAAGTTCTTCTGCGACGTGAGGCGTCATCTCCGGGCGCCTGTGCTCCGCCCGCATCTCCCCCCGCCCGATCGCCATGAGGCGGTCAATCGGGTTCATGTCCTGTTCGCCGTGCTCCAGGGTGTAACGTCGCCCGCGGGCCATGAGCGCGTCGATTACGCTTCGATCTTCTTCAAGCGCCACTGTTGATGAACCCCCTCTGTTCCAGCATGGCGATCGTGTTGCCCAGGTATTCCTCGTCCCTGCCCTCCAGCTTGGCAATCCGGTTGATAAGGCTCATGGGTGCATCTCGTCTGAGATTCTTGCCCTTGCGGACGACCAGATCATAGACCTGTGTGGCGACGAGCCTGGATTCGTCACTCGGTCCAGCAGCCACGGCAAGGAACCAGTCCTCCTTGATGTCGCCGCGCTTCTCGAACATAGCGACTTCCCGCAGAAGCTCCGGGCGGAAATGCAGGTTGACAAGACGCCTTGCGCGATAGATCTCCGACTTGTGCCAGCCCCCATACTTCGGAGCAGCGGCAATCTTCTTCGACAGCTCCATCATGTGATCCTTGAGCGCCGGTTGCTTCGCAAAGATACGCAGCATCGACTCGGGATCCGCCTCCAGAAACTTGAACAGGGTGGTATCCTGGGAGTGGCGTATCCGCTGCGGTGAAGCTGTAGCGCCCGCGCCGAACCGCCGCTCCCAGAAGTCCTTGTCCTTGAGCATCCGTATGGTGGCCCGCTGGTAGCCCTGGTAGCGTTCCTCTGGATCCTCGCTTTCCATCAGGCGCACTGTTTCTTCCGGGATGTCCGCGAACCGGCTGGCCGGATGCCCGCTGACAAGCGGGTAAGCCTCCCCAAGATCGGCGCGTGGGGCAGGCTCCTCCGGTAGTGGCTGAGATGCAGCGAAGTCCGCGGCCATGCCGCCAGGGGTTTGCCCTGTGGGACCGGGCGCGTTGAACAGGTCGTCCGGGATCCCCTCCTCCTCCGGCAAGGGTTCACCTACGCCCGTATCGGTCCCGGCGCCGCCGCCGTCGGTCTTGTCGGGATCCGGCTTGGGCTGCGTATCGTTGTAGGCCGCGATGATCTCCATGACCTTTGCCATCACGTCCGCATGGCTAGGGGCGGGCATGTTGGGATCGCCGGATGTCATTGACTTCATGACGCTGGTGTAGATGCTGGCGAAGTCCTTGAGGGGCGGTCCTTCGCCCGCCTCAAAGTCCGCGATCGCCTTGGGGACGCCATTGGCGTCCGGGGCAAAGATCACCGTCCTGCCGCCCTTCTTGACTTCATACCAGCCCTCTGGGTAGCCCGTCTCAGGGTCTATCTCACCGAAAGGCATGTCTGGGGGAGCTTCGGGCTGGCCCGCTCTCCTGGCCCGGATCCGTTCCATGCCCGCCTCGAAGAACTCGTCGTCTATCTCCCCGGCCTCATGCTGCCGCTTCAGCTCGTCCTCCTGCCGGTTGATCTCCGAGAGCGCAAGGTCGATCTCAGCCTTGGATCGCCCGCGGGCCTTGCTAGCAGCCAACTCCTCAGCGTTCGCCAGCTCCCGCGCCGCACGTTCGGCCTCAAGCCCTCCCTGCGCCTCAGCCGTGATACCCGGCATTGCCCTGGCCCGGATGTCGTTCATACGGGCGATCGAGAGGCGCTGCCCCCGTTCCAGCTCTGCCTGTCCGCCGCGGAAGGCGAACTCCTTGCCCTGCGCAATGCGCCGCGCAACCCGATTGAGTTCGCTTTCGCGGGCGCGGAAGTCCAGTTCCTCACCGAACATCATGCGGCGGAGGCGACGGCCCGCCTCTGCTTCCTCACGCTTGGCAAGGCCCATATAACGCCCGCCCGCAAGCGCAAGGCGCCGGAGTTCACGGGGATCGTCGTAACCTACTCTGATTGGCATGGTCTTATGTCCTCACATTCCGAGCATACCCCGGCCCATCCCATACCTGCTGAGTAGTTGGGTCAACAGGCGCAGATCGGGGTACATGTCCTCGCGCCGCTCCATGAAGTTGAGCTTCTGGCCCAGGAGCTGCGCCATCGTGCTGGCGTTGAGAGCACCCTCCTGGCCGCTCAGTCGGTTCAGGCGGGACGACACTTGGTTCTGGATTCCCTGCTGCGTGCCGGTGAGCGCCGTCCCGGTAAGCCCGGAGCTGACCGCCTGCTGACGCGCCCCGGCGATCTGGCTACGGCCCTGCGTCTGGATGTCCGTCCGGCGCTGTGAGAATATTCCGCGCAGGGAACCCATGACGCTATCGTAGCGGCTGTCATAGCCGCGCAGGATCTCCGCGTACCGCCGCAGGTTCGCCCTCCGCGCCCGAGCGTAGCCGCTGCGATTCGGGCCGAGTGCGATGTTGTAGTTGAACTGCCGTCCTTGCCTACTGAGATTCTGGGGCATGGTCTACTCCTTATTCCGAACGATGGTCTTGTCCTCAGCCCGAATCCGCTGACACAGCTCTGGGTCAACCGCTCGGATGTCCGCCCAACCAAGCCCACGGAGACGCCTGCTACTGAACAGCGTCCCACAGCGGCCAGTACCAAGGATTAGGACTTTCATAGCACGGACGCCTCCAGCAGCGGGGTCCATTGGACTTCTTCCACGAACCGTCCGAGTGAGGCATACAGTGTCTCACGACGCCCCGGCTTCTTGAGCAGGGACGTCTCGCCCGTGCTCTGCTTCAGGAAGCGGAATCCCGGTTCCTTGCTCGGCACCACCAGGGGGCGACCGGAGGCGCACTCACTCATAGCAAGGCACAGGGGCAGATCATCGCAGGTATGGTCTCCGAAGATCTCGAATGCCAGCCTCCA
>CAZXDF010000429.1:0-3106 GCA_964639345.1 uncultured candidatus Brocadiaceae bacterium
GCATTCATCTCCTTCAGGAGGCCGCCGATGATCGTCTTCCCAGGGGCCGACTCCAGAAGCCCCTTGTGCTCTCCGCCCATCCGCTCGGCCCGGCCGCCGGCAAGTATCGCACCGATGACGCGCACTTCCATCCGGGCCGAACCCTCCTGCCCTCAGGTCAGTTTCTCGACGCGGGCGGCGCAGACCTTCAGCTCCGGGATCTTCGCAATGGGGTCCAGGGCGTCGCTGGTGAGGCGGTTGGCCGCCGCCTCGGCGAAGTGGAACGCCATGAAGAGCGACCCGGCCGTCACGCGCTCGCTCACGCGGGCCGGGGTCTCGATCACGCCGCGCCGCGTGGCCACGCGCACCACCTCGTCGTTCTCGATCCCCAGCCTGGCCGCATCGTCGGGGTGAATCTCCACCTCGCCGTGCGGCACGATCTCGTCCAACACCTTCGAGCGCCGCGTCATGCTGCCGGTGTGGAAGTGCTGAAGCAGCCTGCCCGTGGACAGAAGAAAAGGGTACTCCTCGTCGGGCAGTTCTCGGGCAGGGATGAACGACACCGGGTGGAACTTGCCGAGACCGCGCGAGAAACGATCCTTATGAAGGTACACCGTGCCGGGATGGTCGCGGTCGGGACAGGGCCACTGCAAGCCGTCACCGTCCAGGCGGTCGTAGGTGACGCCGCCGTAGATGGGCGTGAGGGACGCGATCTCGTCCTGGACGGCCGACGTGTCCCGGTAGGACATCTCGTATCCCATGCGCCGCGCGAGGTCGCACACAATGGCCCAGTCCAGGCGTGACTCGCCCGGCGCCTGAATCGCCTCGCGCAGACGCTGCACGCGCCGCTCGGTGTTGGTGAAGGTCCCGTCCTTTTCCGCGAAGGCCGCCGCCGGCAGGACAACGTCCGCCAACTGCGCCGTCTCGGTGAGGAAGATGTCCTGGACGACGAGCAGGTCAACCGCCTTCAGGGCCGCCTCGACCCGGTTGACGTTGGGGTCGCTCAGCATCGGGTTCTCGCCCATGATGTAGAGGGCCTTGAGCTTCCCTTCGGCCGCGGTGTGCATCATCTCCACGACCGTGATCCCCGGCGCTGGCGAAAGGCCGGCGCCCCAGGCGGCCTCGAACTTCGCGCGCACCTTCTCATCGTCGACCTTCTGGTAGCCCGGGTAGACGTTGGGCAGCGCGCCCATGTCGCAGGCCCCCTGGACGTTGTTCTGGCCCCGCAGCGGGTTCACGCCGGAGCCGCGCTTGCCGACGTTCCCCGTCAGCATCGCCAGGTTGGCGAGGGAGAGCACGTTGTCGGTGCCGGTGGTGTGCTGCGTGATGCCCATCGAGTAGACGATGGCGGCTGCCGGGACCTGGGCGTAGATGCGGGCGGCGCGGGCGATGTCTGCTGCGGGGACGCCGGTGATCTCTGCGGCCAGCTCGGGCGTGCACGGTTCGACGGCCTTGCGCAGCTCATCGAAACCTTCCGTGCGCCCGGCGATGAATTCCTTGTCCTCGAGGCCCTCTTTCAGGATGACGTGCATCATCGCGTTGATGAGCGCCACGTCGGTGCCGGACCTATGCCGCAGGTGGAGGGTGGCGAACTCGGTCAGCTCGATCGCACGCGGGTCGGCGACGATGAGCGGCACGCCCCGCTGGACCGCCGCCCGCTTGATGGCCGCACCGATGATGGGGTGGCACTCGGTGGTGTTGGAGCCTATGACGAAGAATGCCTGCGCCTCGTTCAGGTCCTCGAGCGAGTTGGTCATGGCCCCGCTGCCGAATGCGCGCGCCAGCCCCGCAACGGTCGAGGCATGACACAGCCGCGCGCAGTGGTCGACGTTGTTAGTGCCCACCACGGCGCGCATGAACTTCTGCATCACGTAGTTCTCTTCGTTCGTGCACTTGGCCGAGGAGAGGCCGCCGACCGCGTCCGGCCCGAAGTCCCGCTTGATTTCCGTGAGGCGCTTCGCCACGAAATCCAGCGCCTCGTTCCACCCGACGGGCTCCAGCCCCTCGCCCCTGCGGATGAGCGGGCGGGTGAGGCGCTCCCTGTGGCGCACGAAGTCGATGCCGAAGCGCCCTTTCACGCAAAGAAGCCCGCCGCTGATACCGCGTCCGGACTCGCCGGTGATCCTGGTGATGCGGTTCTCGCGCACGTGGAGCATCAGCGTGCACCCGCAGCCGCAATAGGGGCATATCGTGGGCACGCGCTCGGACTCCCATGTGCGCCCCGTGCCCTGTGCGCCCGCGTAGGAGAGCGCCCCGCTCGGGCAGACGTCGAGGCAGTTGCCGCACTCGGAGCAGACGGACTGGTCGCGCGGGACCCCCGGCGGGAGGCCGACACGCGTGTCGAACCCGCGGCCCATAAAATCAATGGCGCCCGTCACCTCGACGTGGTGGCAGACCTCCACGCAGCGGCCGCACAGGATGCACTTGCTGCGGTCGTAGACGATTGCCGGACCTTCCTGCACGGGTTCGGCGCGGACGGGTTCGCCGATCAGCTCGGGCCCTTTGACGCCGAGTTCGTAGGCGAGCTTCTGAAGGTCGCACTCGCCCGCCTGCTCGCAGGTCAGGCAGTCGTGGGGATGATAGGCCAGCAGGAGATCGACGATCATCCGGCGCAGGTCGCGCAGCTCCTCGCTCTCGGTGTGCACGACCATGCCCGCAGCCACCGCGTAAGAGCAGGAAGTGACGGGTGCCTTCGCGCCTTCGACCTCAACAAGGCATACCCGGCAGGAACTGCTGGGGGCCAGGCAGAGGGCGGGCTCGTAGCACAGGTGCGGGATGTGTATGCCGGCCTTTCGGGCGGCCTCGAAGATAGCCGTATCCTTCGGCACGGCGACCTCGACATCGTCGATCGTCAGTGTCACCTCGTCAGCCATAGTGGCTACGCGTCCTCTCTATCTCGCACTCCAGCGCCGCAGCCCGGGGCGCCGGATCATTGGCATCAGGTCCTCTTCACAGCATCCACCGGACACACGTCGAAGCACGTGCCGCACTTGATACAGATCTCCTGGTCGATGAGGAACGGCTCCCCGACCTTGCCCTTTTCCCTGTCGGCCTCGGTGGCCTTGGCAGGCGGCTTGCCCCGCTTGCCGGAAATGCAGTCCACAGGACAGTTCTTCGCGCACCGGCC
>CAZXDF010000430.1:0-15463 GCA_964639345.1 uncultured candidatus Brocadiaceae bacterium
GGTGGACACGCTCAGATGCCGTGGCGATTCATCCGCAGCCTCGGTCTGCGGAATGGATTGTTCTACACCATCCGCAACGTCCTGAACGCGCTCCAGATGAGGACCTCGGCCAGGGTAAGGCGCGCAGCCAAGCGAGCAGACGTGCTGATAGCCGCGACCGAGGCCGACCGACGAGCAATGAGCCGAATCCATCGAAAAGAGGCGGTCCTCAAGCATGAGCAGGGGGCTGCTTCCTTGCAGCACTCCCATGACAGGAGGCCCCCGCTCTCTCCTAATCGCCCGTTCAGACTCGGCTGGTGCGGCAGGTTCCTGCCCGGGAAGCAGATCCCGATAGCATTGCGAGCCGTCGCCATCGCGTCAAGGACCGTTGCGCTCGAACTGAACATCATCGGTGATGGACGTCAGCGTGTGGCTTGGCAACGCCTGAGCAGACAGATCGGTGTCGAGCGCATCAGCAGATGGTGGGGGAAGGTCGAACATGATCGAGCGCTCGCGGTTATTGCCGACAATGACTGCATGTTGCTTACCAGTCTCCAGGAGGCCACTACCACCGTTGTGTTCGAAGCGCTCGCCTCAGGTTTGCCCGTGATCTGCCACGACTCTTGTGGATTCGCTTCGGTCGTTGATGATTCCTGCGGCATCAAGATTCCCGTCGTGACCCCGCGCAGAAGCGTTGAGGGTTTCGCGAAGGCCATCGTGACGCTCGGCAAGGACCCAGAGTTTCTGGCGCGCCTCTCCGCGGGAGCCTTTGCCCGGGCGGCGGAGCACTCCTGGGACAACAAGGCCAGGGAGATGGTCTTCATGTACCGACAGGCACTGAGTTCGGGCAGAGCCACGTGTTGGGCAGGCAGCGCCTGAAGATGGATCGGGTGAGTGAACCGGCGGATGTGTGATCACGAGAAGGCCAAAATGGTCTGCGTGAAATGTGTTCCGGCAGGTCCTGTTCTTGTGGGCGCAACGGATATGGGCGGGGCCCTGGCGACTGTGGAGGCCTTCCTCGCTGACGGTGCGCACCACTATCTGTGTTTCTGTGAAGGGAACCTGCTGTCGTATGCGGCTTCTGATGCCCAAATCAGGAGGATTCTGAGGGAGGCGGATTTGGTTCTGGCCGACGGAATCGCGGTTGCAATCATGGCCCGGCTGGGCGGTTCGCCGCTCCCGGAAAGAATACCCGGGCCGAGTTTCCTTCCCGCTGCGTGTGAGTACGGTGTTGCCAAGGGCTGGCGGCATTTCTTCTACGGCGGGGCCGAGGGGGTCGCCGACCGACTGGCAGGGAACCTCCGTGCCAAGTTCCCCGGTGTCCGGATTGTGGGGACGTACTCCCCGCCGTTCCGCTCCTTGACTGACGATGAAGAAAGACGCGTCAAAGACCTGATCGAGACGGCCCGTCCACATCTTCTGTGGGTGGCACTCGGGAGTCCCAAACAGGAGGTTTGGGTCGCCGAGCACGTCGGGACAATCGATGTGCCGGTCATGCTGCCCGTCGGGGCAGCGTTTGATTTCCACTCCGGCAATCGGCCATGGGCTCCCACGTGGGTCCGGAAGATTGGTATGGAATGGCTGTTCCGCACCTTTACTGGAGGGCGGCGCACGTTCTGCCGGAATTGCCGTTGCGTCATCGTCGTCCTATGCATGGTGTTGCTAGGACTTGTGCGAATGCGCGTCCTGCGGAAGCCATTCACAGCGACAAGTGAGAAAGGACATCGTAGGGATTAGAGGGATGCGCCGGACGTTCGCATCACCCTGAACCATTGGCTGTTGAGTCCCGTATTAGGATGGCCCGGCACACGCAGTTCCTGGGCCTGCCGGCTACGCGCCCTCGCGCATATAGTGATGTCTTGCGCCAGGGTTGCGGGTCCTTGTCACAACTGATCTGAGGACAATATCGTGAGCGGAACAATGAAGAAAGCGTTGATCACAGGCATTACCGGACAAGACGGCTCCTACCTCGCGGAATTTCTGCTGAGCAAGGGCTACGAGGTATGGGGCATTATCCGCCGAAGTTCCTCCTTCAACACGGCCAGGATCGAGCACCTCTACCAGGACCCTCATGAGCCGAACTTACGGCTGCATCTCGTCTACGGGGACCTCTCTGACGGCACTAACCTAACATCCATCATCAACACCGTGCAGCCGGACGAGGTCTACAACCTCGGGGCGCAAAGTCATGTGCGCGTTTCTTTCGATCAGCCCATCTATACGGTGAACGTGGACGCCGTGGGCACGCTGCGCCTGCTTGAAGCTGTGCGCCATGCCGAATGTTCGGCCAAATTCTACCAGGCCTCCTCCAGCGAAATGTACGGGAAAGTCATGGAGGTGCCTCAGACTGAGAAGACGCCGTTCTATCCACGCAGCCCATACGCGTGCGCCAAGGCCTTTGCATTCTGGCAGACCGTCAACTATCGTGAGGCGTACGGGATCTTTGCCTGTAGCGGCATCCTTTTCAATCACGGGTCTCCACGTCGCGGCGAGACGTTCGTAAGCCGCAAGATCAGTCGCGCGGCAACCCGCATCAAACTTGGATTGCAGGACAAACTCTACCTGGGCAACCTGGACGCAAAGCGCGATTGGGGCTTTGCCGGCGACTATGTGCAGGCCATATGGTTGATGATCCAGCAGGATGTGCCCGATGATTACGTGATCGCTACCGGTGAAGCGCATTCTGTTCGTGACTTTCTGGATGAAGCTTTCGGTCACCTTGGTCTTGACTGGCATGATTTCGTGGAGATCGATCCGCGCTACTTCCGCCCTACCGAGGTGGATCTGCTCTTAGGGGATGCCACCAAGGCCCGCGAGACGCTCGGCTGGGAGCCAAAGGCCACTTTCACAGAGCTGGTCCATATAATGGTCGACAGCGACCTGGAACTGGCCAGAAAAGAGCTCCTGGTCGCTGAGTCTGGGATTTCAGCGCACGAGCAAACAAGAGTGCCTACCCATGAGTGAAGAGTTTTGGTCCAGCTGCCGCTTCTGTGTGACGGGGGGGGCAGGATTCCTGGGGTCCAGCGTAGTACGGAAGATGAGACAGCACGGCGCTGGGGAAATCTTCGTGCCACGCAGCAAGGATTATGATTTGACCCGGATGGAAGCGGTCCGCCGGATGTACGACGACGCATGTCCCGACATTGTTATCCATTTGGCGGCAGTTGTGGGCGGGATAGGCGCCAACCGGGAGCGTCCCGGGGAGTTCTTCTACAAGAACCTAATGATGGGTGCACAGCTCATCGAGGAGGCGCGCCTGCGCGGGATTGAGAAGTTCGTGGCCGTCGGTACCATATGCGCCTACCCCAAGTACACGCCGGTCCCTTTCAGGGAAGAGGACCTCTGGAAAGGATATCCGGAGGAGACAAATGCCCCCTACGGGCTCGCGAAAAAGATGCTTCTTGTCCAGCTCCTGGCCTACCGGCAGCAGTACGGGTTCAACGGGGTATTCCTTTTGCCGGTGAACCTGTACGGGCCCCGGGACAACTTCGACCTCGAAAGCAGTCATGTCATCCCTGCGCTGATCCGCAAGTGCATAGAGGCGCGGGATGCGGGGAAGGACCATATTGTGGCCTGGGGAACCGGAATGGTCTCACGGGAGTTCCTTTACGTGGAGGACGCGGCCGATGGCATCCTGAAGGTTACCGAGCACTATGAGAAGCCTGATCCCGTCAATATAGGCGCTGGGTTTGAAATAACGATCAAGGAGCTGGCCGAGCTCATCGCTTGCCTCACGGGCTTCGAGGGCAGGGTTGTTTGGGACGCCTCAAAACCGGATGGCCAGCCCCGAAGGTGTCTGGATATCTCCCGGGCAGAAAAGGAGTTCGGTTTCCGCGCGCAGACCACCTTCGAAGAAGGCCTGCGGCGGACTATCGAGTGGTACGAGGAGAATCGTGTCGTTGAGAACTGTCCGAAACCGCCGGCTTGAGGGCGCTTGCGGAGGCTTCCGGCGTGCGGAGCGAAGATGCTGCCGAAGGGCACGAACCATCAACGGCGAGGGGAGGATGACAGCTGCCGGAGCGCCGTTGGTGAAACGTTTGCCCTACAGAAAGTTGATCTCATCATCCTGTTACTGCCAAGTCAGGAGCCGCGGAAGGCTCTTCTGCACCTTGATTCTGGCCATGCGCTTGGCTACGTTAGCAGTCTGCTGCTGAGCGGGCCGCAGCGTCTTCGGGCGCGGAGCAGGAAGTGTCCTGAACAGGCGCATGTGGGACAGCGCGGAGGGGTGGCTGAGTGGACGAAAGCGACGGTTTTGAAAACCGTTGTCCCGCGCAAGCGGGACCGGGGGTTCGAATCCCTCCCCCTCCGCCATCGGGCACGGCCGTAGCCCGCAACCCCCTAACGTTCAAGTGTCATCATGGCTCGCCGGCCCGTGTCTCGTCCGAGTCGTCGGACGGCTGCCAACGGTGCTTGTCCATCGCCGCCATCTTCGGCATGAGCCTGCCGTAGGAGAGCAGGCGCGAGAGCCGGGGGGCACCGAAGGTGAGCATCCATCCCACCGCCGGACGCAACAGCGCCCAGTGAGTGACATCGGCTCCGGTGAGCATGCCGATCATCCAGAACGCGGCGCCCGCCACGTTGCCAAGGAAGACGTATGCACCCAGCAGCATGAGCCAAGGCACGAGCGCGTGAGCGCGCCGCCGTGGCCCGATGTCTGCGGGTGCTGCGGCCTGCCGACCCGGGGAGAGCCACCAGGCTATGTCGCCCCGGAACGCCACCATTAGCAGCGGAAAGGCGAGAGCCAGTCCATCGGCAACCGGGATGCGGCCGCACCTCGGCAGAAGCCTGCAAGCATAATAGAGGCCCACGACGGCGACTGCTATTTCAAGGATCAAGCGGAAGGCTTCTGGCCCACGCTCCTCGCTGTCGCCGCATTCAGGATACAGTTTGGCGGCGAGTTTCGAGCCCCGCAGGACGCATAGCGCTAACAGCAGCACAGCAGCGAAAACAAAGATAAGCGCTGGGATAAGCACCCGTGCCTGGACTCCCTGAGCGCGCAAGAGCGGTCCGGCAATCGATACCGCAGCATGGCCCACGCTGTGGCACAGGAGAGCTATGCCCCCTGTCAAGAGGGCGAGTCGGAAGATGCCCTGTCGGTCCGGCAGTGTCGTGGGCGGGTTGTCGTCGCGGCTAAGTTTGGCAAATGACGCGAGCCACCCGGCTGACCTGCCCGCGCAAAGCAGAAGGCCGATGATCAAGACCAGCGTCAAAGCGTAGCCCTCGACGCTCTGACGGAGGAGTTGCTCCGCCTCCTGCAAGCCACGGAGGGCGCGATCGACGAAGCTTACGACCGAGCCGCTGAAGGATAGCAGAGCCCAGAAGCAGAAGTTGAGTGCGATCAGCGTCAGTCCCACGGCCAGCAGGCGAAGGAAGCCGCCGGCGGTACCCTGGCCCGTCCGACAGAGCGCGGACAGGAATGCCCGCAGATGGTGGGGCGACCAAAGGAAGTACAGGGGCAACAGGCTCCACGCCAGTCCCACTGCGCCCATCATCCCGAGCTCGGCCTCGTCAAGAACCCATGTAACGCCCACGGTAGCGACTGCGGGCGCAGCCTGCGTGAACCAGTACAGTCCGAGAAGAAAGGTGCCAATGTGAAGGGGCGTCACCTCCTGTGGTTCCGATGCCGCCGCTTCCGAGCGCAGTAGCCTCCCCGCCAACCCCAGCGAGAACCGCAACAGGCAGAAGCCGACGGCGATCGGGACTGCCGATGTGGCCAAGATCACCATCCCTGCCCAGAAGGCATCCAGAATGCCTCCCCACGGCCCAGGTGATGCCCCCACAAAGCCAATGGCGAAAGGCAGGCCGCTTGCGAACAGTGTGCATACGCCCCAGACAAAGAACGGAATCGCCGCAATGCGCAACGCCAGTTCCGCCTTTTCATGCCTCATCATGCTCACACCCCCTTGGTCCAGCCGGGCCGGTCAGATCGGTTCGCGGCGCACGTCTATGCCGGGGCCGCCGACCCAGCGGGCTTCGTCGCTGGCAAGGAACACGGCGACCCGAGCGACATGCTCGGGCCGGAGCAGCGTCTTCCTGTCCTCATCGGGGAAGTTCGCGCGGCGCTGGTCGGTGTCGGTGGGCCCGGGGCAGATGACGTTCACGCGGATGCCGAGAGGGTGGCCTTCCTTCTGGAGGGCGTCGGTCAGGCCCATCACGCCGAACTTGCCGGCGCAGTAGGCGCTCCAGCCCGCGTGCGCCCGCCGGCCCGAGCCGCTCGATAGGTTGATGACGACCCCGCCGCCGCGCTCCCTGAAATGCGGCCAGACCGCGCGCGTGGCGAAGTAGGTCCCGAGCAGGTTCACCCGGACGATGCGCTCCCACACGTCCGGCGGCATCTCGTCGATGTCGCCCGGCAGGCCCCTGCCGGCGGAGTTCACAAGGATGTCCAGATGGCCCAGGGCCTCGATGGCCCTCTGGACGGCGGTCTCGACCTCGGCCAGATCGTCCACGTGCGCGCGGACGGCGGTGACCTTTGCTCCCTCGGCCTTCGCCAGCACCGTCTCGCACGCATTGCCGAGGTTCTCGGGGCCCCTGCTCAGCAGCGCAACGGCGGCGCCCTCACGGGCGTATGCGACGGCGATCGCCAGCCCGATCCCCCGTGTGCCGCCGGTAATGAGCGCGTTCCTGCCGGCAAGCCTCTGTGTCATGCATCACCCGGAGTTTCTACCGCACCACGCGCAGGACTCTCTTGACGCCCCGTCGCATCGCCCGCTTCAGTCCCCATTTCGCATCCAGCACCACGTTCCACGCGGCCCAGAAGAGCCGATTGCCGGTGTAGGTGCGCTTCTCGTAGCCGAACTGTTCCAGGAGGTCCCCGGCAATCCAGTTGAACCGCTCGTGGAGCCCCCGCCCCCATTCGCTCCAGCGCCGGGTGGGGTCGAAATCAGGCCCCTGCTCCTCCGCCCCCCAGTGGACATCGCCTTGCCCCCGTTCGCGCGACTCAGAGGACCCCCGGACGGGCAGCTTCGCCGCAGCGCCGAAGTCATATACTCCTGCGTTCAGGCCGAGGAACGAAAAGACCTTCCGCATCTCGTCCTCGGTGCTGCGAAAGAGGTCTTCATACCTTACGATCAGGCACCTGTGTCTGGATCGGTCCGTGCTACTGTCGAACTGGCGAATGGTTTGCGCGGCCGCAGCCCACGAGTGCATGGCGCTCTCGTACCGCCAGGAAAAACTCCTAACCCCAGACTCAACGACCGCGCGTCCGTCGCGCACGATGATGAGAAGGTGCGCGCGCGGGAAGAGCCTGAAGAAAAGGGCCAGGTTCTCGACGCTCGGCGTCTTCGTCACCAACCGCTGGGACGACCCCTCCTCCGCGTGGTCCGTGGACTCCCCACGGCCGCGCTCTTTTCTCGTGACCTGCGAGTTCAGGAAGGAGATCAAGCCCTCCCCCAGGCGCGCGCAAAGCGCGTCCGGCGGGCCCATGATCTCCCGAACCTCCCAATCGGCCGGCCAATTCTCGTAGACGGTCTCCGCATACCTGGCCAGCAGGTCGGCATGGGCCACCAAACCGTCCTCCCAGATAACGCCCCCCGCGCGGCAAGCAGGATGCAGGCGCAGGAGGTTGTACAGGTAGCCCGTCCCACTGCGCTGCATGATCCCCAGAACGAATATGGGCACCGTGTGGGGATCAGGGCCGTCCATCGAGTTCATAGCAGCTTCCACCTGCCCATCGCCCCTTCCGGCGCACAGGTTTCTCGACGCGCAGCAGCACACCTCGCTTCCTCAGGAAAAGCGGAGCCTCCCGCACCTGGGTGATTGTAGCGGTCGGTTCGAGCGCGGTCCAATGCCGCGAGCCGGCGTGCCGTGCGCGGTGCCCGGGCAGGCCTGTGGTGTTGCAATTGCCGCCTGTGGCATGTAGTCTGAGTGGCATCGGATCAGCCATACGAGAGCAGAAGCGGGGAGGGTGAGCAGAATGCCGGACATGCTTGAATACCTCGAGGGGGCGTCGGCCGTCATCCGGTGGCACGTGGCGGCTTTCTTGCGTCTTGCGCTCGCGGTGGTATGCGGCGCGCTCATAGGCCTGGAACGCGAAAGGCGCGAAAAGCGCGCAGGGCTGCGCACGCACATCTTGATCTGCGCCGGCGCATGTCTGTTCACGCTGGTGGGCCTGCGCATGAGAACCGACTTTGCTGAAGGCGATCCCATGCGGCTTGTGCAGGCGCTCGTGATCGGCGTGGGTTTCCTGGGGGGCGGCGTGATCTTCACGAAGGGGGCATCGGTGCGCGGGCTGACCACGGCCGCCGGACTGTGGGTATTGACCGGCATCGGCCTGGCGGCGGGCCTGGGATACTACGCGCTGGCCATCTTCGCAACCGCACTCGCTTTCGGCATCATCGTCTGGCTCAAGAAGGTCGAACCGCGCCTCCACGGCGGCGCCGGGCCGGAAGGGCCGCTCCAGGACCGGTGAGCGGACCGCGGCATGCGGCCCCAGGGGAATCGTCAACACGTGCGGCAACAAGCCCGGGGCACGCCGCGCCATGCCCCCCGAGTCTCGCCTTCTCCTTGGCGGAAACCCGCGCACGTGATCTCGTTCATAGTCCCGGCATACAACGAAGAGCAGCTTATCGGCCGAACGCTCGAGGTTCTCACGCGGTCGGCCCGAGCGGCCGGGGAGCCGTTCGAGCTCATCGTTGTGGATGACGACTCCACGGACCGCACGGCCGAGGTCGCCCAAGCCGGCGGCGCACGGGTCGTGGAGGTCAAAGCGCACCACATAGCCGCCGTGCGCAACGCGGGCGCACGGGAGGCGCGGGGCGAGATACTCATCTTCGTCGACGCGGACACGCTGGTGCCCGAGGCGACATTGCGGGCCGCACTCAGGGCGCTGCGCGGCGGCGCCGCCGGCGGAGGGGCCTGGGTCAGGATCGAAGGCCCGGTGCCGCGGGCGGTGCGACTGGCGGCCAGACTCTTCGCGCGCGTGTGGTTCGGCCTGTGCAGATGGGCGGCCGGCTGCTTCATCTTCGTTCGCCGCGACGCCTTCGAGGCCGTCGGCGGATTCGACGAACGGTACTACGTCGGCGAGGAGCTGTACTTCAGCAGGGCCCTCAAGCGGCTTGGCCACTTCGCGATGCTGCGCGCGGCCGTCGTCAGCTCCGGCCGCAAGGCGCGGCTGTATGCGCCCCGGCACGTGCTCAGAACCGCCCTGGCCCTGTTGCTTCGCGGCCCGAGGATGTGGCGCGATCGGGACGGTTTGGACATGTGGTATGACGGCCGGCGCGAGGGCGGCGAAAGGCGTTGAATTCCCGCGCCTCACAGGCTATCATATTGCCGAGGGAAGGGCCGGGGTCGGCCAGGCGCGTTTCGCTCTGTGACTGGAGGGGGAGCAAACCATGCGGGACGATGGGGACAGTGCCGGCGGGATGTCAAGGAATGAGATGTCGCGGATGACCACGTTCGTAGTGATCCAGGTGTTCTTCCTGCTCGTCTCCCCTCTTGCGGGGGGATGGCAATACGAGGTGTGGTCGATGCTCGACAGCGCCATCCTGGTCTGCTCGATCGGGCTGGCGGGGCTGATGTTCGTGCTGGAGCAGAAGAGGGCCAGGGCCATTGTATTCAAGGTGGCCGTGGTGCTCTACGTGCTCGGAGTCCTGGACATGAGCATCAACATCCTCAGTGTCCGGCGTGATTGGGTGGGGAACGCCCTGACAGCAGCGCTCGTCGGTCCAGGCGGATTGGCGGCGCAGGCGCATTGCTGCGCCGAAGAATTGCATGTCGCAGGTGCTGATGCTGAGGCATTCGGTCGGGCTCCAGCAAGCCCTGACCCCACGACACCGTGGCTTTCAGTGATGACCGATCATGTCTGCGGACGCAATTAGTCGGCGAAGCCCTTTTCTGGGCGCGCAAGAATTAGGGCTTGACACGGGGGGAGGCGCGTGGGATAATTGCCATGTCGGTGAGGAGGCTTGTTTTTTGTGCGGAGCCGCTATCTTGACAACCAGGTGTCCTGCTTTGCAGGGCGGATTTGGCCACCAGGGCCGTGTAGGACGGGGCGGGCGGAGGTTCTGACGAGGCCGCTTTCTTGAGGCGAGGAGGGAACGATGCCGCAGTTTCAATACGAGGCGATGAACAGTGAGGGGAAGACCGTGCGTGATTCGGTCGCGGCACGGGATCAGGATGACGCGATCGCGAAGATCCGCGAGTTGAACCTTTTTCCCACCCGTGTCAAGGAAGCCGTCGAGAAGAGGGGGCGGGGCGGGGCTGCGCGCCGAGGGGGCAGGAGCAAGGGTGGCGCCATAGTCATAGGAGGCGTGCGCGCCAAGGACCTTACGACCTTTACGCGCCAGCTCTCCACACTGACCGACGCCGGCATTCCGGTGGTTCAGAGCCTGAACATCCTTGAGGAGCAGATGCGGCCCTGCGCGTTAAAGAACATCATTGGGGGGGTGGCCGGGGAGGTGGAGAGCGGTAGCGCGCTGTCGGAGGCGATGGCCCGCTATCCGAAGGCTTACGACGAGCTTTACGTCAACATGGTCAAGGCCGGGGAGGCCGGGGGCGTGTTGGACGTGGTGCTCCAGAGGCTGGCCGAGTTCCGCGAGAAGGCCGCTCGTCTGAAGCGCAAGATCGTCGGGGCGTTGATCTATCCCGTGGCGGTTCTTACGATTGCGACGCTCATCGTAATCGGCATCATCATCTACATAATCCCGGAGTTCAAGAAGATGTTCCTGGAGCTCGATGTGCCGCTTCCTACTCCGACGTTAATCCTGCTGGCGATCTCGGATTTCTGCATCCTGTACTGGTATCTCCTGCTCATAGCACCTTTTGGGGCGTTCTTCCTGTACAAGCTCTTCCGTGCCACGACGGTTGGCAAGCACACCACGGACCGGGTGAAGCTCATGGTGCCTCTTTTCGGCACCCTCGTTCGCAAGGGGATCATAGCGCGCTTCACCCGCACCTTCGGCACGCTGATCGCCAGCGGCGTGCCCATCCTTGAGGCCCTGACCATCAGCCGCGACACAGCGGGTAACGTGGTCCTCTCCACCGCCATCAACAACGTGCACGACAGCGTGCGGGAGGGCGAGCCCATTGCCGTGCCTCTGAGTCAGACGAGGGTTTTCGATGACATGGTGGTGAACATGATCGACGTGGGCGAGGAGACCGGTAATCTCGACAACATGTTGATGAAGATCGCGGACACGTACGACGACGAGGTCGATACGATGGTCGAGGGCCTGACCGCCCTGATGGAGCCGGTCATGATCGTCTTCCTGGGGCTGATCGTCCTGTTCATCGTGGTCTCGCTGTTCATGCCACTGATCAAGTTGATGGGCGCCCTGTGAGTGGCCCGCGGGCCCCCGAGCCCCGCCCGTCGGCGGCTTTCTCTCACGGTGAGGTTGGAAAGTCAGGCCGCGAAAGGTAGTCAGACGGAGCCATAGCGTTGAGAACAGGAAGGGAGACGTGCCATGAAGGCCATGGCGCCGAGAAGGACCAATGAGGGGTTCACGATAATCGAGTTGCTCGTGGTGATGGGCATCATCGCCATACTGACCGGCATGTTGGTGCCCGCGGTGATAGCGGCGAGGCGGACGATCAAGGAGGGGGCGACAAGGATCGAGATCAAGGGCCTGGAGGCTGCTTTCGTCCTGTATGCGCACGACTGGGGCACATACCCGCCCGACAAGAACGCCGATATGGGCTACGAGTCCGGGGAATGCCTGGTCTACTACCTGTCGACGAAGTTCCAGGCATCGAGCGATCCTGAGACCTACTGCACCCTCAACGGCGGGCCTTACTACGAATTCCCCGGCGACAGGCTGGTCACCCACCCGGACGGCGGAGGTGACGTCTTTATGGACGTGCTGAGAGCCGTCGGGGAGCGCGCGAACGGCGTCTACTGGTATCGGTTCGACAACAACGACGCCGAGGACGGCGGCCAGATTTGGGTGGACCTCGGCCTGCCCTACAATCAGAACGTCGCCAACGTTCACCCGATGGGCGTGGACATCTGGAGCACCGGTTGGGATGGTGTGGACAGAGTCAGCACCGTACACCCCACCCAGAAGAAGATCGGCTGGTCGGCCACGAAAGAAGACCTTGAGGATGACCTTGGCAACTGGTAGAACGGCCCGGGGACGTGCGCGCGCGGAGGAAGCACGTAAGATGGCACAGAACCGACACATGTGGCGACTCAGGCCTGTTCGGGCGGCGGGGTTCACGCTGGTCGAACTTCTGGTGGTCATGGGCATCGCGGCCATTCTGGTTGGACTCGTGCTCGGCGTGGGCAGGACGATACGGCTAAGGACGCGGCGCGAGACGACGAAACTGCTCTTCGGCAGGGTGGAGAACGTGCTGGAGCAGTACAAGAACGCAATCGGCCACTTGCCGGACGCTATTCTCGACAGCAGGAAGCCCGGCGGGCCCTCTGAACCGCTTTCGCCCAGCCTCCTAGCAGCCAACCGTGCCGTTGCGCAGGCGCTGCTCGATGCTGGCGCCGGGGGCAGCGACATAGAGTACGAGGGCAAAATACCCTATGTGATCGATGCCTACGGCAGGAGGATCTTCATCATCTCCGGCGGCCATAACCGGCCGGGCCTAGACATCTGGTCGCGGGGGATCGACGGGGAGAACGACTACAGCGAGAGCGACCCCCTGGACTGCGGGGACGACGTGGTCAACTGGCACGGAAGGTAACGTGATGGATGGGATGATCCTCTCACGGCGCGGAGCTGATGCACCCGGCTTGCGGGGTCGTTGCGGTGGTTTTACCCTGGTAGAGATGCTGGTTGTGGTGGGGATCATGGTCCTGTTGACCTCCATAGTGGTGATGGCAACGGTACCCGCATTGCGGGGGCATTCGCTTGGTGCCGGGGCGCGGCTGGTTCAGGCCATGATCTACGAGGCCCGCACCTACGCCGCCACCCAGCGCTGCAACGCCACCCTGTATTTCGACAGCGAGGAGCGCTCCATCACCCTGTTCAACTCCCCATCGGGGGTGCCCAAGTTCATCGACAACCGCGTGCAGGAGCCGGAGTTCCTCCCCAGGGGGGTGGTGTTCCAGGTGACCTCAGGCGGGTACGTTGTAAGGCGCGACATGCAAAGCGGGGAAGGCCGTCGGTACTTGGTCTTCACCCCCGGCGGGATGCTCGACCCGTCGTCGGGTGCGATGGAGGGAGTGGGCAACTGGCAGGTGGGACTGGTGCGCGAAGGCGGGGATGTCGACCAGGTGAAGGTGCTCGAGGTAGTATTCGCCAGCGGGCTTGTGGAGGTGAGGGACGAATGAAGACGGCGCTTTTTGTCCAGTCTGCGCGTTCGCCGGGCGGCAGGCGCACTGGTCTGACGCTGATGGAGATATTGATCGCCGTCGGCGTCATGATGATCGGCATGGTCGGCATCCTTGCCCTGTTCCCGGTCGCCATCCGCAGCATCCAGGAGGCCGTGCACCTCACGCTCGGCGCCCCGGCGGCAAAGAACTTGATCGCGAGCCTCACCCACTACTGCGTGGACCTCAGTGCGGACGGCGGGGTGAACCCCTTTGCCACGCTGGACCTGAACGGCGACGGCGTATATGACGCAAGCGAAGACGCCATACTGAACCGGCGCTCCACTAACTATCCGTATCATGTGAATGACACCGACTGCTATGCTTGGTATGGACAGGTGGCGCCGGCATTGGGGGATCCTCCGCCTTCCACGCTGGGCGGCTGGGTTAGCGGGGAGCTTAGTGCTGCGGAGAAGGATACGGTACGCACTGACGACGCGAGCGCCGTGAGCGACGCAGGCCCGGGATGCTGGGGGCATAGATTTGATTTCAAGGTCATACAGAAGATCGAGAAAATCGCTCAGATAGTGCTGGTGGCAAAAGGATGGGGCAGCGCTGTCACTCCGCCTCCCCCCCCGCCCGCCAGCTTTGGGGCCAACCTGTACGTGTGGAACAACAGCCTCGGGGAATGGGAGCTTCTGGATTTCCATGCTCAAGGTGCGTCGCAGACACTGACCGGGATCATTTCATCCGGCTTCAGCGATTACGTGACCTCCGGGTACGTTTATGGCTTGATCACAGGGCCTGGTGGGGAGGACTTGGGAAGTATCCAGACCTATTACGCCGAGCTTGTCGTGACCACCAGCGATCTGGAATGGAACATCAGCGAGGCCCTGGCGGCGTATCATGCAGCCGAGGTGGCTGCCGGCCGCCGTGGGATCGGACACGGTTATCCCGCGCCGAGCTTCCGCATTCCCGACGACCTGCTCAACAGGAACCAGGTGGGGGTGGATTTCGGCGGTGACGGGATGGCCGATACCATTCCGCTCCTGTGGTACGAGGACTACGGCCGGCAGAAGGCCCTCGGCCTGACGGCGGTCTTCGTGCCCATCCCGATTGACGAACTGGCAGATGGGGATGAGTTGGGGGACGAGGATCCTCTGGACGGCATCGACAACGATGGAGACGGCAGTATCGACGAAGACCCCGTCGACGGCATCGACAATGATGGAGACGGCCTGACCGACGAGGATCCTCTGGACGGCATCGACATCGACAATGATGAAGACGGGCTGACCAACGAAGACCCTCCCGTTATCACCGACACGAGCATCTACTCCGTACAGGTGGCCGTATGGCACAACTACAGGCTGATCGCCGACATCGACGACGGCGCGCCCGGCGGGGTCAAGGGCTTATTCAGGTTGGGCTTTCCCGACGAGGTACTCATAAGCGATGAGAACGGCGAGTTCTGGCGTAAGGTCAGGCCCGGCGATTATATCCGCCACCGCGCCCACGGCATCTGGTACAGGATCGAAGAGCTTGACAAGCCGACCGTGCGGCTTGTGCAAGAGTTCAAGCATCCGATGCTTGTTCAGTCGGGCGACTTCTTGAATCCGCGCGACTTTCTGAATCCGGGTGGCCGCCCGGCCCGCGTGGACCTGGCCAGTCGGTTCAGGCTCGTGACGCTGCACGAGGGTGTAGTGGGCCACGATTAGGACCGAAGGGGCCGCTTTGCGCCCACTCGACAGGAGATTGACGGCATGGCGCGTGAGAGGATCAGACCGAAAGCCCGGACGGGCTCCTCGGGCTTCACGCTTGTGGAGACGATGGTTGCCGTCGGGCTTGCCCTGGTCATCATGTCGGTGGTCATCGTCGTGTTCAGGCAGGGCCTGGCGCTGTTCCGCCGCACCAGGGCGCTGACGGAGGCGGTGCACAGCGCGCAGGTGGCCATCGACTTCATGGAGCAGGACATCCAGAGCGCCCTGCGCCCCGCCAACGGCAGGGTCTTCATCGGCGTCAAGACTTCCAAAGACGCAGACGACGACTTTCGCGGCAAGATAGACAACAATGGTGACGGCACGTTTGACGAGGCCCCCACGATCGGCGAGAAGAAAGACAGCGTTGACTTCCTGAATACGCCTGGCATCATGGAGCGGCACGGCCTGGAGATGGTGACGATGTCGCTTTTCGCCATGGACGACGAGGGAAATCCCGTCGCCGGGGAGCACGTGCTCTACTACCTGACCCGTGATGCGGCGACCGAAAACGGCAACGAAATGGGCC
>CAZXDF010000431.1:0-5730 GCA_964639345.1 uncultured candidatus Brocadiaceae bacterium
TGCGCTCAACTTCCACCGTGAAGTCCACGTGGCCGGGGGTGTCGATGATGTTGATCTGGTGGTCGCGCCACATGCAGGTCGTGGCGGCTGAGGTGATGGTGATCCCGCGTTCCCGTTCCTGATCCATCCAGTCCATGACGGCCTCGCCCTTGTGTACCTCGCCCATCCTGTGCGATCGTCCAGTGTAGAACAGGATACGTTCGGTACAGGTGGTCTTCCCGGCATCGATATGGGCCATGATGCCGATGTTGCGCGACCGATCCATTGCGACGTTGCGGGCCATGACAATGTTCCTTATGTAGTTGTGTATATCAGGTGATCACAGCACAACGAAGGGGAAGAAGGTGCTTCCGCTCTGAAATCGGTGTTGCCAACTTCAGTTCATCAGAAGGCAGGGCTCAGAGCCAGTCCTGTCAATGCCTTACGGCATGACCCGATGAGAAATGGGTGGAGGCCAGCAAGGCGACTTGGCCTGAGAGTCGAGAATTTGGTCGGGGCGGCCGGATTCGAACCGGCGACCTCGTGCTCCCAAAGCACGCGCGCTATCCAGGCTGCGCCACGCCCCGACTGCTGCCCCATCTCCTGGGATTATAGCGCAATGCCCGCGTCGAGGCAAGGTTCATGGGCATATGGGGCATGTGCCTTGTGGGTTTCTGCGAGCGGTCGGCGGTGGAATCCCGGGGGCTTGCGCTTGACTTTGTCGACGTGTTGGGTTATCTATGAGGTAATATTGTTGGAGCTTGGGCGAGATGCTGCGGCATGGCGCCGCGGCGCGGGAAAACGGTGAAATTCCGTTGCGGACCCGCCGCTGTAACTGGTAGCGAAAGCCCTGCTTTGGCCACTGTCCGAGGTCGCCGTGGCGGCCGGGGATGGGAAGGCCGGGCAAGTAGCAGCGACCAGAAGCCAGAAGACCGACTCCCCCGAGCACAGTGCTGGTGGCTCTTCGGGTTTAAGGGACGCGGCACAGCCCCCAAAGCGCTCGGTGCGTACGGCCAGGGCGGTGCCCGGTGTCTTTTGTTGCGTCGGGCTTCTTTTGTGTCGCCCTTTCCCCCTCCGCCTGAAGAACGCCGCCCTCTCGCTGTCCCTGACCTTTTGCGGAGGTGGTGCCATGTCGAGGCGGAGAGGTTTTACGTTGATCGAGCTGCTGGTGGTAATAGCTATCATTGCCATCCTGGCCGCAATGCTCATGCCGGCCATGGAAGAGGCGCGCAAGAGGGCGCAGGCGGTCTCGTGCCTGTCCAACCTCAAGCAGCAGGGCCTGGCCGCGCAGTTCTACCTGAACGATGCCGGCGGCTTCATGATGCCCCACACGGCGGAGGCCAGCCAGGAGGATTCCTCCTACCAGGTCTACGCCATGTATGCGTTCCGACCCTATGATGACCGCCGCTACGACTGGGGCTGGCTGGGGCCGTATCTGGGAGGCGCCGCCGGGTCGGTGTGGCAGTGTCCTTCGTTCCCGCCGGGCGAGGCCATCGGCATGCTGGCCGGCGAGGACGGGTTCTGCTCGGCCTACGGCTACAACAACGAGCTGGCCAGCCAGTACAAGATGTCGGGCGACTTCTTCGACCCGGCGAACTACGACTACACGCGAATCACGGATCTACAGAAGGCGGCCGACACGGTGCTCTTCCTGGATTCGGCCGTGAACTTCCAGTGGTCCTGGCCTGCGGGGTACACCTACGGGCTGCTGACCGAGAACCGGACCGTCGACTGGCCGAAGAGCTCGCCCTGGGGCCCCGCCTTCGATCCCAACACCGGCGACGTCGACGGGCACTGCGATGGGAGCGTCCACTTCCGTCATGCCGGCAGGACTGCCAACGTCGTCTTCTGGGATGGCCACGCGGAGGCAGTGAAGGCGCCGCGCGATGACATCTGGGAGAAGAACAACATGTGCGACTACCTTTACTTCGACGGGCTCGACGCACTTTCCCCCCACTATGACGGCAAGTAAGGACATGCGCGCGATGAAACATTCCATTCTGCTGGCCCTGGGCATTGCAGTGCTGCTGGGGGCCGCGGGTTGCGGGCGGGAGTACAGCACTTCGGAGGCCTCCGCGAAGGAAGTCGCACAGGCCAGGGCCACCATCGACAGTTGGATCGAGGAAGCGGCCCGGGCCTCTTCGCCGGAGGGCGCGGCCGGCGCACCGGCCGCCTTTCTTGACCCGGAGGCCACTGTGGAGCTCGCCCAGATTACGCGGGCCGGCAGCGGCATCCTGAAGGTCGTCGTCGTGGCCAGAGCGGGCGGCGAAATCCAGCGCCGCCTTCTCATCCTCACCAAGAAGGACGGCGAGTACAACGTGACGGGCATCATGTAGGGGGACCGACGGCCCGCTGGCCCGCCGGCCGGTTCTTTTCGGACTTGCACGCTTCGCTCAGAGCGGTCATCATGGAGGCACGGGGCCGCGAATGGGCTGCGGCCCACAGCCCTCCAGCAGGGGTCAGGCGCGAAGATGTGCCCTTCCGACAACAGCGACGAGGGCCTGCCGGCCATACTCCTTCGCGGGATGGTCGTCTATCCGGGCGTGACGGCGCCGCTGGGAGTGGGGCGCCCGTTTTCCCTCGCGGCCCTTGCCCGGGCGCTGGAGCACAACGAGCAGCTCGTTCTGGTCACCCAGCATTCGGCCAGTGTCAATGAGCCCGTGCCGGGGGCGCTCTTCGACATCGGCGTGGTCTGTCAGATCGCGTCCGAGCCCGAGCAGTTGCCGGGCGGGATGAGCACGGTGGCCGTGCGGGGGCTGTGGCGTTGCCGGATCGAACGCTACATAACGACGGAGCCGTACTTCCGGGCGGTCGTGCGCTACTTGCCGGACGATGATGAGCCCCCGCCGGATGAGCTGCGCCGCCGCATCGGCGAGTTGGCGTCAGCCCTTGCGCAGCAGCGCGCGGAGTTCGGCGAGCGCGCCACATCCGGCGCCCAGCAGGCCGACGTTGCGCCCGAATACGCTGCCGCGATGGACCTGGACGTCGGCGTCGGACAGAAGCAGGCGCTCCTGGCCGAGACCGGCCCCGCCGCGCGCTGCCGGACGGTGCTGGAGCTGCTCGAACGGGAAGCGGAGGTCTTCCGCACTGCGGCGCAGTTGCGTTCCCAGGGCACGGGCGGCCTCGGGGAGCAGCAGCGCCGGGAGTTCCTGGAGGAGCGCAAGGCGGAGATCGAGCGCGCGCTGGCGGATATCGCCGGCGAGAGCCAGGACGTCGACGAGCTTCGCGAACGCGTCCACCGGATCGACATGCCGCCCGAGGCCCGGCAGCAGGCCGAGAAGGAGCTCACGCGCCTGAGCGGCATGCCGCGCATCTCGCCCGAGTTCCCGATCGCCATGGACTATGTGGAATGGCTCGCGTCCCTGCCGTGGAACGTCGTGGAGGAGCAGGCGCTCGACCTCGGCGAGGCCGAGAAGGTCATGGACGAGGACCATTATGGCCGGGAGGAGATAAAGCAGCGCATACTCGAGTACCTCGCCGTGGAGGTGCTCAAGCCGGAGAGGCATGGCATGTTGTTGTGCTTCGTCGGGCCGCCGGGCGTCGGGAAGACGTCGTTCGGGCGTTCGATCGCGCGCGCGACCGGACGGCGATTCCACCGCATCGCGCTCGGCGGGATGCGCGGCGAGGCGGAGATCAGGGGCCATCGGCGCACCTATGTCGGCGCGCTGCCCGGGCGGTTCATTCGAGCGCTGCGCACCGTGGGGGTGAGCAACCCGATCTTCATGCTCGACGAGGTGGACAAGCTCGGCGCGGGCGTCCAGGGCGACCCGGCCGCCGCGCTTCTGGAGGTGCTCGACCCGGAGCAAAACAATTCCTTCACGGACAACTACCTGGGCGTCCCGTTCGACCTCTCGCGGATCATGTTCATCTGCACGGCGAACACGCAGACTACGATTCCCGCATCGCTGCTCGACCGGCTGGAGGTGATCCAGCTTTCGGGCTACTCGATTGAGGAGAAGGTGCAGATCGCGCGGCGCCATCTGCTGCCGAAGCAACTCTCTGAAACCGGGCTGCGGGCCGAATCCCTGACCATCGGCGATGACGTGATCGCCATGATGGCAGAGCGATACACCCGGGAGTCCGGCGTGCGGAGCCTCGAGCGGCAGCTTGCCGCGCTATGCCGCAAAGTTGCCGCGGGCATCGCCGGCGGCGGGGACGCGGGCGCAGCCCGCCGTGGGGTGGCCGGCATGGCCGGCCGGGGGGAGGCCGTGCGAACGGTCGATGAGGCCGAGGCCAGGAACATGCTCGGCACGCCGCCCTTCGTGCCGCTGCGGGTGGAGCGCGCGCTCCGTCCGGGCATGTGCACGACGCTGGCCCTTACCGACAGGGGCGCGGAGATCGTGCTGGTGGAGGTCCAGAAGGCGCAGGGCAGCGGCAAGCTCGCCGTGACCGGCCGCGCGGGCGATGTCCTGCGCGAGACGGCGCTGCTCGCCTTCGGTTTCCTGCGCTCTTCGGCCGAAGAGTTCGGACTCAGCGCCGAGCAGATCGGCGCGTGGGACTATCACGTGCACTTCCCGGGCACGGGCGGACCGGCGGAAGGGGCCTCGGTCGGGCTTCCCATCTTTGCCGCGTTCCTGTCCGTCCTGCGCGAGAGCACGCTGCCGGAGCGCACCGCCGTGCTGGGGGAGCTCACGCTGACGGGCCGGGTGCTGGAAGCCCGGGACGTGCCGGAGAAGCTGGTGGCCGCGAAAAGGGCGGGCATCGAGACCGTACTGGTGCCGGATGGCAACCGCAAGGACGTGGAGCCGTCCCGGCGCAGCAGGCTCCCCGAGGGGGTCGAAGTGATCTACTGCCGCTCGGCGGCCGAGGCCGCGCTGGTCCTGCTGCCGCACCCGGTTGGTCACTGTGGCAGCAAGCCGTAGGTACGGTGCCATTCCGCTGCTGCTGCGGCCGCCATTCACCCCCCGGCTGGTTCCTCTCCCTTTGGCAGCCGCTCGCGCGCAGGCGGGATGTCGAAGAACTCCCTGTGAGGCTCGGACTGATACCAGTACGCCACGCTCGAATAGTGGTCCTGGCGATAGATTAGCTCTTCGGTGTCCGAAAGGCCCATATCCTCTGTCACTTCGAACTCCATGCGAATGGACTCCTGGAAGGGCACCGGGTCCGGTATCAGGTAGCGGTACACATTCCATAACGCGCCCTTCTCGAACGGGGCGTCCGCACGGTGAAGAGGATTGCCGAGGAACGGGGAATAGAACGTTCCATCGGAATATCCCCACCCGCCGCCGAAGTAGTCCTCCACCGCGGTGCCGGCCACCGAAAACACATCTTCACCGTCGACCCAGATCATGCCGTCCCCCGCGCCCCACCACTCGTCCTTGGCCTGCTCGACGCTCATGTTGAGCCCGACGAAATGCCCCCTGCCCGATGCTTCGAGAACCTTGTAGTTGCTGCCGAGCGTCGTCGGCATCTCCTGGCGATACTTCGCATGGAAGAGGCCTACGTCCTTCGGCGCCGTCGCGTAATCGCGGAAATCGATGATGTAGTAGAAGAGGTCGATATTGCTCTCGCCTTCGTTGGTGATCTCGACCCGCGCGGACTCCAGATACGGCATGGGCCAATAGGAGTTCAGGCCGTTCTCACTCCCGATGACGAAAGGCATGGACACGTACGGGTATATGATGCCGTGGCCGAGCCCGAAGAAATCGCCGACCGGAGCCTCGACGCTGGGATGATCTTCGCCGTCCCAGTAGATTCTGAGCATCACCTTGCGCGGCCAATGGGCCTCACTTGACATCACGGTGAACCACA
>CAZXDF010000432.1:0-6031 GCA_964639345.1 uncultured candidatus Brocadiaceae bacterium
CCGATAGCGTCCTGGACATGATCCGCGTGGCCACCTACGTCCACCAGGTTCCGGTGGCGGTCGACATGATCGTCGACGCCCACGAGAAGGGCTACGAGGTGGCCTGCCAGCTCATGGCCGTCTCCGCCGTGCGTGACGACGAACTGGAGGAGGCGCTCAAGATCATCGCCACAACGCCGATCAAGGCCCTCTACCTCGTGGACAGTTGGGGCGTGCTCTACAGCGAGCAAATCCACGCCCTCGCCCGGCAATACCTGTCCTACTGCGAGCCGGCCGGCAAGGACGTGGGCATCCACACGCACAACAACCAGCAGCTCGCCTACGCCAACACCATCGAGGCCATCATCGTGGGCGCCAACCGCGCCGACGCGTCCATCTACGGCATGGGACGCGGCGCCGGCAACTGCCCGATGGAGCTGCTCATCGGTTTTCTCAAGAACCCCAAGTTCCGCCTGCGCCCGATCATCGAGTGCATCCAGCACCACGTGGCGCCCATGCGGGACGAACTGGGCTGGGGGGCCAACATACCCTACATGATCACCGGGCAGCTCAACGAGCACCCGCGCGCGGCGATGGAGTTCCTGGCCGGCACCAACAGCGAGGAAGTCGTGTCGTTCTACGACTCGATGCTCGAGGAAGACTGATCGGGGGCGTCCGGGAAGCCTTGCACAATCGGGGGCCGTCCTGCCATGAGCCTTTCCACGGCCGAGATTGAGATGCTCGTCCGGGCCCTGGCGCCCAGGCTGGTCGGCGGCAGGGTCGAGCGCATCGACGAGCCCGCCCGCGACCGCCTGGTGCTGCACATCCGCCGCGGCAAGGACCGATACTGGCTCCAGTTCGTGGTGGACGCCCGCTTCAGCCGCCTGCACCTCCTCTCGCGCCGCCCGAAACCGACCAGGCCCGTGGGCGGGCTCTGCAACATGCTGCGCCTGGGCGTCACCAAGAGCCCCGTGCTGGCGCTCACCCAGGTCGAAGGCGACCGCGTCGTGCTGATGGACCTAATCAAGTGCGACAGCATGTTGAAGGAGACGCCGGTGCGCCTCGTGGCGGAACTGGTCGGCACGGGGAGCAATCTCATTCTCGTCGACGAGTCCGGGAAGGTGCTGGCCTGCACGCGTACGGAAGACTCGCCGCGGCGCCGCATCGCGCCCGGCGCTCAGTATCAGCCGCTGCCCGCGCCGCCGCGCCCCCCGTCGGGGAAGGCCCTCGTCAATCGGTTCGCCGACGTGGCTGCCGATCCCTCGAGGGCCGACGACGCGCTGGCCCTGAGCCGCGCGGTCGAGAGCACATACCGGGACCTGGAAGCTGCAGCCGAGACGGACGAGAGGCGCGCGCGGCTCGCGGCGATGGTGCGGGGCCGCTCCCGAACACTGAAAGCGAGGACCGAGAAGCTCACCGTCGAACTGGCGCAGGCGGACGACGCCGAGACGCTACGCCGGCGCGGCGAGTTGCTCACGTGCATCATGCACGAGTTGCGCCGGGGGCAGGAGAGCGTCCTCGTGCGGGACTTCTTCGACCCGCAGGCGCCCGAAATCACGATCCGCCTTGACCCGCTGCTCACGCCCGAGCAGAATGTCGAACGCTGCTTCCGCCGCTACAAGAAGCTCAAGGCCGGGCGCGAGCACATGCAGAGCCGCCTGGGCGAGGCGGAAAGCGCGCTGGAGCGACTGGCGGAGCTTGGCGCGCGCGTGCAGGAGGCGGCCGACGCCGAGGCCCTTGCGGCCCTGGAAGAGAGCGCCCGCGAGCAGGGCCACTTCAGGGCCGAGCCGGCCGAAAAGAAGGCGGCCCAGGGACAGAAGGCCGGGCCGAGGAGCTTCACGTCGCGGGACGGCCTGGAGATACTCGTGGCGCGCAACCAGACCCAGAACCACGCGCTTACCTTCAGCGTGGCGCGCGGCAACGATTACTGGATGCACCTGTTGGGATGGGCGGGGCCGCACGTGGTTGTCCGCAAACCATCCGGCAAGGACGTGCCGCTCGAAACGTTGCTGGACGCCGCGCACCTGGCCACGTATTTCTCGAAGCTGCGCGGGGCGAACCGGTGCGAGGTCGTCTATACCCAGCGCAAACACGTCCACCCCGTCAAGGGCGCCGGGGCGGGGCGCGTGAGCTACGCGCACGTCTCCCGGCTGGCGGTCGACATTGAACAATCCAGGCTGGACCGCCTGCTGGACCGGGAGGTCCTGTCCCCGGGCCGGGCAGCGGAAGGCGATCGTAAGTCGGAAATCGAGAATCGAAAATGAGAGGCGGAACGATCATGACGCCCGACGAACTTCTCCTGACCCGGCGCTCCGTCCGGCGCTACAGCCAGACGCCGGTTCCCGTGGAGACCCTCAGGGAGATCGTGGACGTGGCGCGCTACGCCCCGTCCGGCGGCAACGCTCAGAAGTGGGACGTGATCCTGGCGCACGAGCCCGAGACGGTGGCGAAGGTCTTCCCGACGCTGGGATGGCTGCCCGTGACGGGCGCCCCGCCGGAAGGCGCGCGCCCGACGGCCTACGCGGTGGTGGCCGCCGAGGGTAAGCCGAACGAGGCCAACTGCTCGAGCCTGGTGGTCTACCTGCTGCTGGCGGCGCACGCGCGGGGGATGGGCACGTGCTGGTTCGGCTCAATCGACCGGAAGGAACTGGCGGAGGCGTTTGGCTTTCCCGAGGGCTACGGGATCGCCTTCGTGGTCTCGTTCGGCTACCCGGACGAGCGCATTGAGCCCTACGACAGCGACGAGACCACGGCAGTGAGCATGGAAGATGGCGTGCTGCGCGTGCCGAAGCGGACGCTCGGCTCGGTGCTGCACGAGAACGGGTTCTGAGGGCGGCATCGCCCGCGGCAAGCGGTGCTGCGCACCTGAGTGATGATATGGGAGACTGTAATGAGGAGTGATGGGAGACTGGTCGACGAGCTTCGCCCCGTGAGCATCGAGCGCGACTACACCCGCTATGCCGATGGCTCGGTGCTCTTGACGGCGGGCGAGACGCGCGTGCTGTGCACGGCCATGGTGCAGGACGGCGTCCCGCGGCACTGCATCTCGCAGAACATGGGATGGCTCACGGCGGAGTACTGCATGTTGCCGAGCGCCAACCCCGTCCGAAAGAGCCTGCACCGGGAGCCCGACGGCCGGATCCGGGAGATATCCCGCCTGATCGGCCGCAGCCTGCGCGCGGCGGTGGACCTGCACCAGATCGGCCAGCGGACCCTCTGGATCGACTGCAACGTGATCCAGGCCGACGGCGGCACGAGGACCGCCTCGGTCACCGGCGCCTTCGTCGCCATTATGGATACGCTCTGGAAGCTGCGCGACGCCGGCAAGATCGAGAACCTTCCGCTCAAGCACAACCTGGCGGCGGTGAGCGTGGGCGTGGTGGACGGCCGGGTGGTGCTGGACCTGAGCGCCGAAGAGGACCAGGCCGCCGAGGTGGACATGAACGTCGTGATGACCCACAGCGGCCGCTTCGTAGAGGTCCAGGGCACCGCCGAGGGAGAGCCGTTCGAGCCGGAGCAGATGAACCAGCTGATGGCCCTCGCCGCCAAGGGTATCGAGGAGATCAAACACGTGCAGATCGGGGCCCTGAAAGAGCGCCTCGCGATCTGATTTGTTCTCCGCAGCAGCGCCGCTGCGAAGGATGAAAGCGAGCCGCACGATGACACAGAAACACCCGCGAACCGCTCATGGTGAGCTTTGGCAAACTAGAAGAAGATGGGTAGCCCGACCGTCCCGGTCGGGCCTCAACGGGCGCACGGCCCGGGCCTTATGGGTGCCACGGGCCAAGGCGTAGCCTTGCCCGTGCCCGTGCCCGAGGGCGCTGTGGAACGCACGGACAAGCCTGATGGCTTGTCCGTGGCACACCCACAACAGGAGGCGAGCCTCATGGCTTGGTCCGTGGCCGCACGAGCCGGAGCGAGACGCTCCGGCCACCCCTCGGATTTCGTCATTGATTCGGACTTCGGGCTTCGTCATTGATTCGGCATTCGGATTTCGTCATTGACTCGCCATGTGGATCTTTGCGTTTCTCTTCCAAGGATCGATAGCGGACCGCAGCCATGACACGGATAGAGCCACGAGGTGTCTACGTGCTCTCCGGCCGAGCGGCCCGGGGGCTGCTCGATGCGCCGGAGGGTAGTGTCGAGGTCAGCGTGGACCTGGGGATGACGCGGAATGTGGTGCGCGTCGAGGAGGGGGCCTTCGTGTTGCCGGACGGCAGCCGTCTGGAGCGGGAGGAGCTTGCGGGCGCGTTCCGAGAGCCGGAGGACTGCATCGAGATAGCCGCCGGCGAGTGCGTGAAGGTCTTCGAGTTCGACGAGGCCGCCCACCGCGACTACAAGCTCTACCAGCCCGTCGAGGACCGCCCCCCTACCCTGCTAATCGCCGGCCACACCATGCACGCCATCGTCGGCATGGACCCGTGGCAGGACGTGCGAGAGAAGGTCCGCGCGCTGAAGGGCCGGCGCGGCGGGCTGTGCCTGGACACGTGCTTCGGCCTGGGCTACAGCGCGCAGCTACTGGCCGGGGCGGACTGGGACCGCGTGGTGAGCTGCGAGGTGGACGAGATCGTGCTCGAGTTCGCCGCGGTGAACCCGTGGTCGCGCGGCGCGTTCGAGAGTGACCGCATTGAACTCGTCCACGACGACGTCGCCTCCTACCTGACGGGCTGCGCGGACGGGAGCTTTGCCGCCGTCTTCCACGACCCCCCCGTCGTTCACCTGGCCGGGGAGCTGTACGGCCTCGACTTCTATCGCGAGCTCGCGCGCGTGCTCGAACCCCGCGGCGTGCTTTACCACTACGTAGGCTCACCGGGTGCCCGCGCCAAGCACGACCCGACCCGCCGCGTCATGCAGCGCCTGCACGAGGCGGGCTTCCCGCAGACCCGCCGCGCCCCGCGCGGCACGCTCGCCCGGAGTGCGAGAAGGTGAAGTCGACCCGCCTGCGGCGAAGGATGGCTTGACAAACATCATGTTCTATGTTCTATACTCTTACCGCTGGCACGCGAAAGGCCGCGGTCCATTAGAGTGGCGGTAGTGCGCCACGGGAGGCTTCGTAGCATGTTGAAAGCGAGACGTGGAAATGCAACGGGTGTGCCGAGGGAGCGCCTCAGAGTTCTCCTGGTGCTGGCCATTCTGTGTGTCGCGTGTGTCCCGCTGGTCGGCGCGGCGGCAGAAGCATCAGAGCGGCCGGCCGGTCCGCCATCGCTGGCGGAGGCGCTGAGCCGCTTCGAGAAGATCAACCTGCAGCAGATGTGCGAGGAGGAGCCTTTCAGGGCGGCGGCCTATCTCGGGGCGGCGGCCTGTTTCGAGAAGCTGCGGGCTGCGGTGGACAGGGCGGATGCCAAGACGATCGACCGGACCGGGCGCGAACTGGCGGCCCGCCTTGACCTGCTGGAGGGCGGGGGGCTTCCGGCCGAGGCGAGTGCCCTGCTGAAGCTTCTCAAGCTCGCCGCACTTCCGGAGGCGCAGGTCGTCGTGGAGTATCCGTATCCTCATATCGGCTCGGTGTCGTTCTACTGGGGCGCGATGCCCATGGTCGGGGCATGGGTGACGCAGTTCGAGAGCGGGCAGGAGGTGGCCAAGGCATTCGAGGGCGAGTGGGACGCGCGCGCGGGTTTTCGCCATGAGATCCTCGTGGCTGCCAAGATAAGCGAGTTCGGCGGGATGCGCGCGCGGGTCTCTTCCGGCGCATTCGATTACGAACCCGTGCCCCTGGGCAGGTTCGCCCCCGACAAGGAGGTCTGCCTGATCGCCGCCGGCAGAGAGCGCGTTCTCTTTCTCCGTGTGGACAGCATCGCGCATACCCAGGTGGAGGCTGCCGTGGTGCTCGAGGGCTGCCCCTCGCCTGTTCGCAAGGCTGTCGAAGAGTGGGCGCGGGCGGCCGAGGTTCCTCTGGTTGGCATCGCGGACGCCCTGGAGAAGGGCCACATCCTGGTGGCCGGGGACATCACGACTGGGACGCTCGGCGAAATGCTGGAGAAGTCCAGTCCGTCCGCCGTCAAGCCGGTCCTGGATGGCTACCATCTGAACATCTTCGACGGCCTTCAACGGA